>CAYNDN010000689.1:2448-2763 GCA_964395075.1 uncultured Lentimicrobiaceae bacterium
TGGATTAGAAAGGGATTTTTCCGTAACAAGGTCAACCTTTCGATTAAAAAGCGTTTTCAGGTGATGGTAAAGATTGAAATAATTATCCGTGTATTTCTCAATTGATAAATCATTTTTAAAAGATATCAAAATATCAATATCACTGCTATCATTAAAATTGCCGGAAGCTGCAGAGCCAAAAACATACATCGACTCTAAATCATATTTCCTGCAAAGCTCAATCAATCGGCTTTTGTTATTTTCTATAATGTTATGCATCGTTGTAAAATGAAATTCAAAAATTTGTGCTCCTAAAATATATGCTGCCTTTAAAGC
>CAYNDN010000690.1:0-2751 GCA_964395075.1 uncultured Lentimicrobiaceae bacterium
CGCCTCGAATTTGAACTTTATAGAGCAAACACACGACATTATGGACAAGCACTAAATAGATTTTGAGAAAAAATGCTACCTAAAACTGTCCAACAGTAAAAAAAAAGGGCACCAAACGGCAGCCCTTTTCTATTGCCCGGAATTTTCAGTTCCGGTTTGTAATCCTCCATTGGTTATCTTTCTATTAAAATTTTTGTGGTTTTAACGGCAACCCCTTCCTGCCTGATTTGAGCAAAATAAATTCCACAGGTTATTTTTTGTGGCAGCATTATCTGAGTTTGCCCTCGAAAAGGCTGTCTGAACACAATCCTGCCGGTAACATCTCTGATCAGTAATTCTGATAGTGATTGCCGGTTTTCTGTTTCAACATTCAGGATTTCTGCCACAGGGTTTGGATAAATCGAAACAACAGTGTTTTCGGCAACCAGTTCGATGCCGCCCACTGCTCCATAGTTCAGGGTCAGATCATCCACTTTTAAAACACTTCCGGGATGATATGAATCCAGTGAAGAAAACATCATAATGTACATGGTATCGGCCTCCAGGGTAGGGTCGAAATACTGGATAGGGGCTTCAAACTCGGTGTACTGGTTTACGGTATTCCCGGTAAAAAACACTCCTCCACCAATTGAATCCAGGTCGTTTTGTGTTTCATTCCATCTAAACATTGCAATCACGATGGCCATGGTATCGCCGCCTGCCGGATTGTATTTGTAAAACCCTTTGAGGCTGGAAGGACGACCTTCAACAGGCACCCCTACATCAAAGCTGTATTCGAAAGTTACAGGATCAAAAGCAATATTTCCGGTAAAAGCAATGCCGGGAAGATTGCCAATCAATGTGTGATTAATCGTTTCAACCTGTGCGGCATAATCACCGCTATGTGCATCTTCAGTACGTGAAAATGTGTGAAAATTCAAAATACCGCCGTCATAATTCAACCCGTCCCAGTCAAGAATATGATATTCATCTGTCCAGGATTCAAATTCACCATTTGGAACAACGGTTTGTGATATTGCGCTGGCAATTGCAAAAAACGTAAAGAGAAGTGTCATTAATTTTTTCATGTCTGTAAATTTTAAATGTGTTTCAAGTTTTATAAGAAAATTTACCGGTTTGTATCACCGGAAAACAAAAAGTAACCCTCCCTTGAATAAAAAATCTTGTACATTTGAAAAAGGTTACATTTTTATGTTTTGTGATACAAAATGATGAAACGAATTTATTCGGACAGGGAAATTATTGAAATTCTGAACCAGGCTGAAGACCACCAAACAGACAGAGCATTCAGGTATTTGTATAAAACTTATTTCGGAATGGCCCTTCAGTTTGTGAGGATCAACAACGGCGACGACTCTGATGCTGAGGATGTATTTCAGGATGTGCTGGTGGCTTTTTACCGGAACGTCAGAACCGGGAAGTTCAGAGGTGATTCAGCCATTAAAACCTATTTGTATTCCATGGTTCGGAATCAGTGGTTAGTAAGACTAAAGAAGAACCAGAGAAATGTAAACATGGAAAATCCCGAACATGCAGACAAAACGATGTATGTTGTGCAAAGCAGCTACAAAACAGAAGACCTGGCCAACGAGGTAAACAAACTCCTCAGTGAAGTCAGTGACCGATGTCGTGAATTGCTGAAGTTGTATTACTTTGATAATCTCTCGATGAGTGAGCTTGCTGAAAGAGCCGGTTTTGACAATGAGAATTCGGCTAAAACCCAAAAGTACAAATGCATGCAGCGGCTGATAAAAATCATGGCAGATCGCTCCGATCTGAAAAAGATGCTTTATGAAATGCTGGCAGAACAAAATAATTAAAAATATAACCTGCAAAATCTTACTCGAAGATGACTGACAATAATAACTTTGAACATATTGAAAAATACCTCGAGGGCAAACTCGATCCGAAAGAACGCACCCTTTTTGAGGAACGCCTCAAAACCGATCCTGGTTTTGCTGCTAAGGTTGAAGATTACAAACTGGCTGTAAAAAGTGTTGAATCCTACGGAGAACAAAAACTAAAAGCCAGACTAAAAGAAATTCATAAGGAAGAGATAAAACCTGCCCGAAAATTTGGCCGCCCTGAACTGCTAAAACTGGCTGCCATTTTTGTTGGATTGATAATCGTGAGTGCGCCTTTAATTTACAATTACCTGCTCAAAGGGCCTGATTACCAGGCATTGTATGAAGAAAACTTCAACCCTTTCCCGGATATCCTGAGCCAGCGTGGTGCAGATAATAATTCACAAATACTTAGCGAAGCCCTGAGCTACTACAAAAATGCCGATTACCAAAATGCGGCTGCACTTTTTAACGCTTTGCAAAAACAACAAATTAGAAACCGCGAATTGATCAGGCTTTATGCCGGGATTAGTTATCTCGGAAACAAGGAGTTTGAAATAGCCGAAATGATTTTTGATGAAATGATAACGGAGCACGACAATCCCTTTGCCGGGCAGGCCAGGTGGTATCTATCTTTGAGTTTGCTTGGCAGCGATAAGGTTGAAGATGCGAAATTGATTTTGGAGCAAATTGTACATGAAAAATCATATAACCACTTTAAAGCGCAAAAACTATTGGATAAACTTTAGCTTGATCAAAACTATGCGAGATATGCTTTGACGAAAAGTTAGGAATTTTATATTAAAATGTTTCTACTAACATTTTTGTGGGTTGAATTTTATTTGCTGAATTGTGTATGTTTTCAAAAAGTTGGCAGTCAGCAGTACCCAGTAGGCAGTAATAGTGG
>CAYNDN010000691.1:0-2729 GCA_964395075.1 uncultured Lentimicrobiaceae bacterium
TGGCAACGTCTTCGGTGAAGAGTTCGCGGTTGCGGCCTATGAGGGAGAGGGGGTTCATTGTTTGTTGTTCGTTGTTTGTTGTCCGTTGTTTGTTGTTTTTTGTTTGCTGAGCGAAGCGAAGTCCCGCCTTATGCGGGATTGTTTGTTGTCCCGCAGAGCGGGATTTCGCTACGCTCAATTTGGTGTTTCGGGTTGCTGTGAAAAGTTCTTTTGATTCGATGTTCCTGATTTGTAAATTGTATGTTACAATAAAGAATCATTTAGCAATAATTCCATAACTGTAACTGAAGGGATTAAGATATTTTCCAATCCTATTTCATTTAGAGCAGAAACGGTTTTCGTATCCCCTGAGAACCAGGAAATGAAAATATTTGTATCACAAAGTACTAACTCCTTTTCCATGCTTTTTGGCGCAATTCTTCGAGTGTTATACTATTTTCTTCCCAAAAACCATCAAAATCACTGATTGAAGGTTTACCTGCTGCCCACTGAACAGGCGGGTTATTATGTATATCTTCATTTTTGCTTTTAATGACGTTTATCTTCAAATCAAGATTGAGCTTATTTAAAAGATTTAAGATTACAGGAATTTTTCTTTTATCGTTAAATTGGATTGTAATTGTCTCCATGTTTACTTTTTTATAGGTTTCAGGTTTGAAACGAGATTCAAAGGTAAATATTTTTGAAGAATTTGGATTTGGGGTTTGTTATTATCTGTTCGATCCGTGCCTGTCCTGTCTATACGGGGTTATCAGTGTTCTATTCCTTTTGGAACGCGGATTACAATGGAACGCGGATACTTCGACTTCGCTCAGTACAAGTGACGCGGATTAGACGGGTTTACGCGGATTTTTTTCTGTGATTATCCGTTCGATCTGTGTTATCCGTGTTCTAATCCTCACTCCAGACGGTTCGTTTAATGTAGTCGGCTTATTTATCAAGCACTTCCCAATGGCCGTCTTTTGCGGGGCAAGTAGGATGATTACATAATTTTCACAAGCCAATAGCCGCCAAAGTCAGGTCCAATACGCTCGATGGCCTTTTTTTGTTTTAAATGAGCAATATGCTTCTGAACTGCTGAAGTACTGATATTGAGAATTTCGGCAATTTCCTTTCGGCTTGCTTTTTTGTTTGCCCTTAACACATCAAGTACAGCCTTCTGAGCCGCTGTTATTGATGTGCTTTCACCAGACTGCCCACCAGACTGCCCACCAGTCTGACCACCAGTCTGACCACCTGTCTGACCACCTGTCTGACCACCTGCGTTCTTTAGGGTAAAATCATTTGGATCATCAATAAAGATGTGGCATTTGAAAATATCATCTTCGTTCAATACAGGTTGCAGCGTGGAATAATGTTGATAGTACTTATAAATATTTCTTATCCCCGACCCCAATTCATCTGCTCTTCCTATTTCCTTGAAAACCCTTGCAATGACAGGGTTTTTGGGTACCGGAGAAAAAGTATCGGGCTGCAGTTGCATGATTCCATGCGACTTATTGGCATTCTCGGAAGATACCTTATTCTTTTCAATAATGAACTTAGCCGGAAAAGGATTAGTAAATTCCCGATGAATCAGTGTATTGGAAATAACCTCCCGAAATATCAGGTTTCTAATGCTGATACGAACATCTTTGTTCAGAACAAATTTATCGGGCAGGTGCTTCTCGGTGAAGCTCATTAGTTTATCGTAGCTTTCCAATAGATTTGTCCTGATATCATCACGGTCGTCGTACCTGTCGGTGTTATGAATACGACAAATCGCATCCGTTTTATGGAAAGGCAAAACAGATAGTATTACATCATCTCTTCCAAAAAGCAGGATTGCGGCGAGTGTAAGCCCTTCTTTTCCTGTTGTATAATCCTTTTGGTGCAATTGTACACTTTTGAGTAATTGTAAATCATCCAACACCTCCCATGGATGCCCCGGTTGTCTGTTCACTGCCATTTGCCGTGCCCGATGGATTAACTCTTTTCGAAGTTCGTTAATGCCTGCATACGGATAGATTTTATTCTCGGTAAAAGTACTTTGCTTACGAATAAACAAGTTGGCTACCAGGTTTGTATTAGTTGTGATGTTATAATCACCATCTTCGTTTCTGTCGAATATTTTCCCTTTTGTGCTGTGAACCTGCGAACTTTCATGCACATGCAGATGCAACAAGGTTTTTTCACCAACTTCAATTTCATCAACAAGAATATAAACCGGAGGATTTATCAACTGCGGGTTGTTTAGGGCATTGGCAATCTCCTTTTTAAGTTTTTGTATATAGTTCTCATCAATCCCAACAATCTCCCCTTTATCGCTGATTCCCAGAAAGATTGACCCTCCATAGCGATTGAGGAAGGCACAAACCGTTTCAAACAGATTTGAGGGCAATTGATCTTGAGCCCTCTTGAATTCGATTGTGATTCCTTCACCCTGATGAATAATATGTTGAATGTTTTTAAACATTTTTTTCGTCAGTACAGTGCTTTACATTTTGCTATCCAAAAACTTTCCCTTCTCCTTGTATCCAAAGTCAGGTATCATCTCAAAAAACAGATCAACAATTTCCTGCTTGTTCCAGCTTTTTCTTTCTTTCATGCTGCGGATTGCATGCTTGAAATAGTCTATCGGTTCATCGAAATTTTCCAATTCATTTTTGATGATGCCAAGATTTTGGAAGCGATTCATTTCCAGAGTTTCGTTATCTGTAAAGAACTCTTCGAAGTCTTTTTCGCCGGTG
>CAYNDN010000692.1:0-1518 GCA_964395075.1 uncultured Lentimicrobiaceae bacterium
GGCCATGGCCGTGCCGAGCTCATCGCTTCAATCCTGATTGCCGCGCTGCTGGGGTTTGTATCCTACGAATTTATCAGCGAGGCCATATCAAAACTTGTCCAAAAAGAAGCGGCTGTTTTTGGAAGCATAGCGATCGTGGTTACGATTGTTTCGGTGATTTTTAAGGAAGCCCTGGCGCAATATGCTTTTTGGGCTGCCCGCAAAACAGGTTCTAATGCACTGCGCGCCGATGGGATGCACCACCGCACGGATGCCATTTCTTCATTGATCATTCTTGTGGGCATTTTCCTGGGCCGTTATTTTTGGTGGGTAGATGGCGTGTTGGGCATTTTAGTTGCGATCCTGATCCTTTACGCTGCCTACGACATTCTGAAAGATTCGATAAGCCGGCTTTTGGGTGAAGCACCTGATCCTGAAATACGGGATAAACTTGAAAAAAGCGCCGGAAAAGTTACTCCCCGTAAGCTCCACATTCACCATATCCATCTCCACACTTATGGCCAGCACAAGGAATTAACTTTTCATATTATTTTGCCAAACGAAATGAGTTTGGAAAAAGCCCACGAACTATCCGATAAAATAGAAAAACAGGTAGAACTGGATTTGGGAATGGTAGCAACCATACATATGGAACCCGGGAAGTGAATTGAAAATAACAGCTATAAATTGCTGAAAAAACCACAAATACAACTGTTTGGATTTTTTATCGTCATTATTCATCATTTTTTGATGAATAATCCAGTCTTTCTAAAATGGCTTTTTCCTGTTAGCAAAATACCCCGGGTTAATTTTGACGCTGAATCCCGAAATTTCGGGATCGGACGCTTCAAGGTCTGATCCTGACCTTCGATCGTCCGCCCTTTAGCGGACATCGAAGCGTCAAAAAAATGACAGAAATTATAAATGGCAGTTTGTTGATTATGTAGTAGGTTGCGCGTTTGTGTATAAGGTGGGTTAACCTGATTCCTGATCTCCTGATTCCCGGCCAGAACCGGAGAAATAGGCCAGCTTGATCATAGACGTGATCATATCGAATTCCTCGAGATGAATCCCCTCAGGAATATTGAGCTGTACCGGAGTAAGATTCATAATTCCTTTTATGCCGAGGGCAATCAGCAGGTTAACTGTAGTTTCCGGATTTTCATCAGCTTCGGTAAAAACGGCCAGATCAATTTTTTCATTTTCAATCACCGTGGCCAGTTTCTCCATCGAATAGCATGGAATTTCATCAAAGGTTTTACCTACCGATTTTGTGGATGTATCGAAAATGGCACGAATATTCACCGGGGTAAAATCATGAGCGAATATTTCAAGCGCTGCCCTACCGGAGTGTCCAAACCCGATGATGCAGGCATTTTTTCCTGAAGCACACTGCAGCTTTTCAGATATCTGACTGATCAATTCCCGTACATCATAGCCTGTGGTGTGACTTCCTTTCGCGCCCAGCAGCATCAAATCGCGCCGCACATGCACAGGGTTAATTTTGAGCATAGATGCCAAATCACGTGAAAAGATAAA
>CAYNDN010000692.1:1528-2722 GCA_964395075.1 uncultured Lentimicrobiaceae bacterium
TCGGTAGCGACTTAGGCGTTCAACAGTTTTTTGCGGAAGTTTATCCATTGCAGATTTATCTGGATTCAACGCCAACCGGTTTCGGTTCTGCCCAGTCGTCTGCAATAATGCCATTGTCACCAATGCGATAGCCTTTCGAATTGCGACCTGTTTTCACAATATTTTGCCCTTCGCAGGCACTTATGCCGGTCCATTTGCAATTTTGGCAATGTTTAAATCCGCTGATTTGCACACCCCAGCATTCATCGTGGGAAAGCTTGGAAGTATCGATCTTTTTCATAACTGATTGAAAATTTTAGCTAAAATACCAAAAATATTCAATCCGGATAAATATGTAATGAAATTCACCCAAAATTAAACAGTTGACAAAATCCACCAGATTCCAACGATAATGGCAACCAGCCCTCCGGCGATCCTTAAAATACGAAATGCCTTTGACCTTCCGGATGATGAGGTTTTTAATGAAATAAAACCCAGAATGGCCGAAAAAATAATCATCGCTGCAATCGTTCCCAATCCGAACCCCGAAAGGTAAAGGGTTGCATCCAGTCTGCTTGGTAAGGCCAATGTTGGCAGGATGGCAAACAGATGAGAGACGCCGGCCAATCCGTGAAATATACCGATTCCCAGAGAGGTCTTCATATTTTGCCTGTGCTGCTTTTGATGGGTGTGCTTGTGGGCTTCGGGCTTTGAATGGACATGTTCCGTATTGTGATTGTGCTCATGAATGTGAACGAATTCTCCCTCGCCGGTTTTATGGATGTGTGGATGAGCATGCTTTTTGGAACGAAGCCTAAGCCCGGCTTTTGCAATGGCCCAAAGCCCGATGAGGATAAGCATAACACCAACAATTTGCTCGCTGTATGCCGAAATCTTTTCTACCGGAATAAAATCCCTGAAAAGTAAGAAAAGTACCCCGATGAGGAGAATACCCAGGGTATGCCCGATTCCCCAGGCCATACCGATACGCCAGGATTTGTTTTTCGATTCGATGGCAAGCGGCGTAACAGCTGCAAGGTGGTCGGGGCCCGAAAGTACATGGGCCATAGCGGCAATGAGACCTGTGATTAAGTTTATCATTGGAGGAATGGATTTTTGGTTATTCGTTATTTGTTATTCGTTATTTGTTATTCGTTATTAGTATCTTTCAACTCATTTTCTGCCATTTTTTGGCAGAAAATGAGTTGAAAGATA
>CAYNDN010000693.1:0-2426 GCA_964395075.1 uncultured Lentimicrobiaceae bacterium
TAAACCCAATGCATTAATCATTGAGCCATAATAATTCTGATATTTTCGGGTTAGTTTCATTCCTTTTTGAAAAAACACCATCGCACTGTCCGGCCTTCCCAGATTCAAATACGCATCACCCATAAAATTGCATAATTGAGCTAAATATGATCTTTCTTCTATATCATCAGGATTTACCATCTGAAACGCTGAAAAATAATAGGGGATTGCTTTTTTGAACATTCCTTTTAAGGCATAATCCCGACCCCAGGCAGCTTTAACCATCGCTTTTTCAATTCTTGGCGTTGAAATTTCACTGGCAGTCTTTTCATAAAGGTCCATAAAATACAAGGCTCTATCTCCATCTCCGGCAGTTGCATAAAGGTATTGTAGCGTAGAATACATTTGGGCTTCCCTTATTTTATCTCCTGATTCAGATGAATATCTCAAACATTCACTTACCAGACGTATTCCTTCTTTTAGGTCAGTAAGTGAAAAATAGCTTACTCCGGCTATCTGATAATAGGTATCAATTATCATCGCTTTATCAGACATAGCCTTGTAGATGTCAACAGCATCATATAATAAGTCCAGCCCTTCAATAAAATTGCCGTTGATATAATCATTGGTTCCTTTGCAGAAAAGAGCTTTTGCCAGCCCTTCTTTATAATCGATTTCTTTTGCCAGTTGAACAGAAAGTGAGGATAAACTATCCGATTTGGATGAATAGTGCCGGATCAGCGCATAGGAGATACCGTTAAGAATATCTACTTTTTCTTTTCCGGATGCTGAAGGAAGCAAGCTTTCGAGACTATCGGCAAGGTGCTGATTTAATGGAAAATTTACCTGCGGGTGAAGCGGATTGCATAAAAACCCAAAAAGAAGTATAACAAACAGATGTCTCAGAATTTTTTTCATCAACTTTCGATTTCTTCAAACAATTCAAGCAATCTTTCGCGACCACTGGTCGAAACCGGTATTTGCGTTTCATTGCTCATTACCACATATCCGCCATCCTGCCTGTCGAACCGTTTTATATGTTTCAAATTGATAAGATGAGAACGGTGAACACGCAGGAAACCGGAACCGGATAAAAGTGCATCATAATCCTTTAAAAGTTTAGATACGGTGATTTTCTGACTATCGCAGGTTTCAAAATGGGTATAACTCCCGTCGGATTGACAATAAATAATATCATCCACATTGAAAAGGAAAATGCTTTCCTGGTTTTTTAGTATGATCTTTTTGTTTTGCTTTCCCGGGTTTTCAAGATTTTCCTTCAGTGCTCCCAATTGGGTATTAAATTCTTTCTGCCGCAGACAATCTGCTCTTTTCACGGCTTCAACCAGTTTTTCGGGATTTACAGGTTTGAGGATATAGTCGATGGCACTGAACTCAAAGGCCCTGATGGCATATTCTTCGTAAGCGGTAACAAAGATGATTTTGAAGTTGATATTTTCAAAACGCTTGAGCAAATCAAACCCGGTGCCATCATCCATTTTAATGTCGAGCAGGACCAGGTCCGGCGATTTTTCGCGTATGGCGCGTATCCCCGATGCAACACTAATGGCTTCACCAACTATTTTTACCCGCGGGCAGGTTTTATCCAATAAGCCGCGCAAAGTAGCCCGCACCGGGGATTCATCGTCAATAATAAGGACTCGAAGCATTTTCTGTTTGAATTAGTAGAGTAAAACTAAGCATAAACGATTAGATTACCAATTTTTACCTGAAAATTAAAAAGTAGTTAGTCTTTTACAAATCTTGTAATTGACGTTCCCTGATTTGTTCGCAGAGCAAGAAGATAAATTCCATCAGGAAAGTTTTGAATGTCAAGCATGAATTCATGGATTCCTCTTACTCGATTATTAAGGGAAATGTTTTTGATCCTTTTTCCTGTCATACTAAAAACTTCAACTTCAACAATTTCAGTGTTGTTTAATTCATATTTCACATTTAATGATGTTTTACATGGATTTGGATAACAAATTAATAGTGGGTTTTCCTTGGTTTTTCGTAATTGATGAATATTTGAGTATGGCCCTGGATTCATCAATATTGAATCAAGAAACATAAGTGCATTTTCTTTGAATTCTATTGGAGGATTATGACTTCCGTTATGATTAAAGAATTCGTATGGTAGTGCCATTTGATCCAAAGTGTCCTTTAAAGCCAATGTTCCCGGGTACAGGAAAAACGAGTCGTTGGCACCACATCCGAAAAATATTCCTACACTATCATTAGCACTCAGCGAATCAATCATATAAATTATATCATAAGGTTCCTGCTTTGCTAATACCGTATCGATATAATCTCCATTTTCATCCATAAAAAATTGAACAACTGCCGGACTGATGTATGTTTGTGGAGTGTTTGTGTCTGGTGCATACATACCACAACCCAGGAAATTTAGTATAGTACTGGGACGGTTACCGCCACATGTATAA
>CAYNDN010000693.1:2436-2704 GCA_964395075.1 uncultured Lentimicrobiaceae bacterium
CTGAATTCTCAGTTTTAATTTTTTGCTGAGATTCTGTTCTAAAAAACTCATCATTAAAATTTAGAGGCCCTGCATGTGAAGCAAGGGCACAATAAATATCATTGTGCAATATTCCATACCTGAATGCGCCATAACCTCCCATTGATTGTCCAAATAATCCCCGGGCATTTTTATCTTCAATTGTTCGAAATGTGTTATCAATCCATTGAACCAGATCGTAAACCATAAAATCTTCATAATTTCCCCATAGGATCGAATTGACATATCC
>CAYNDN010000694.1:0-2703 GCA_964395075.1 uncultured Lentimicrobiaceae bacterium
GGCATTCTGGACAAAGCCACCACATGATCGATGAACCGACGGCTGGAGACACATACCGGACATCCGGGGCCGGATAATAACTTCACGGTATCAGGCAGAAGATAGGGCAGCCCAAATTTTTGAACTGACATGGTATGCCCGCCACACACTTCCATAAAGCTCACAGGCTTCGTGGAAGCCTCTTTGATTTTTGCAGCCAGCTCAAGTACCACATCTTTATTGCGGTATTCGTCGATATATTTCATGTTATGTGTTTTCTTATTGTGAGCAGCCAAAATTAGTCATTGTTCGCCAACCTGTATGATAATACCCTGAAGGCAACCCCTTCAGGATGAAGTCATGTAAGATTATGTTACTCCTGACAGAAATACATCAAAACACAGATGGCAAATATTTTGTTAATGCGATGAAGAAATTTTAAAACTGTAATAAAAATGATGTCATATTTGATCATATTTGGAGTTTTTATGCTGTTGAGCTTTTTGGTTCAATCGCGTATGAAATCCAAATTCGCAAAGTATTCAAAAATCCCGCTTTCATCAGGAATGAGCGGAAAGGAGATCGCGGAGGAGATGCTCCGCCAGAATGGCATTTTTGATGTCAGGATCGGATCAGTGCAGGGGCAGCACACCGACCACTACAACCCAACAAATAAAACCATCAACCTGAGCCCGGATGTTTATCAGGGCAGAAGTGTGATGGCTGCTTCGGTTGCCGCACACGAAACCGGCCACGCCCTGCAACACGCACAGGCCTATTCCTGGCTTCAAATGCGTTCGGCACTGGTGCCTGTTGTCAACATCAGTTCACAGTGGGTACAATGGATTTTGTTGGCAGGCATCCTGCTCATTAACACATTCCCGCAATTGTTGCTGATCGGCATAGTGCTATTTGCACTGACTACCCTTTTCAGCTTTATCACACTGCCTGTTGAATTTGATGCATCCAAAAGGGCACTTGCCTGGCTCGACAGCAGTGGCATAACCCGCTATGAGCAACACGATCAGGCCAAAGACGGACTGAAATGGGCGGCCATGACTTATGTAATTGCAGCACTCGGCTCATTGGCAACGCTGCTCTATTATGTGATGATTTTCATGGGGAGTGATGAGTAAAATTAAAAATGGAATTATTCAAGGAAAAGCCCGGAATCAATTTGATTCCGGGCTTTTTCTATTTAATTTTCTGAAATTTCTTTTCGTTCGTGGCTTATTTTCCGCTCGCAATAAAAACACTTCCCTGAACTCATAGCAAATAATTGCTCCTTGATTTCACGATGAGCATATTTTCTATTCTCAGGCCGCGGTTTATCAGAAGTCACAAATTTCTTTGTCCATTCCTTTTCTTTTCTTACTAAAATTTCAGGTTTGGGTAACCTTTTCAAATGAATCATTGCCGGCTATTTTGAAATTTCCTGTAAAATATCTTCCACATCAAAATAGGAGAAATACTCCGGATTGATTTGCTTTAACCTTTTCTCAATTCTTTCCCTTCCTTTTTTATCCTTATTTTCGATGGCTTTTTTCCGATCTTCAATTAATTTTGTGATCTGCTCGTTAAAACCGCTTGTATTAAAAACCGGCGACACTAAAATTTCCTCAACAGATTTATTTGAGTATTCCTCAGTTTCGTCTTCCACCACCGAATAATCACCTTTAGAGCGGCAGACAAATACTTTCGCATTTTCAACAGAGGACACAATGAATGGCGAATGCGTTGTTGCAATAACCTGAAGGTTCGGGAAAATCTCCAGCACAGAATTCAGGAAAGTTTTTTGCCACTTGGGATGGAGATGGTTTTCGGCTTCATCGATTAAAAGTAACCCCGGGGCATAGCAAATATGTTCAATTGAGGTATTATTGAGAATATGTACCGCATACATTTGACCCAAAAGTGAAACCATACGCTGGATCAGGTAAAGGTTGCCACTGCTTAATTTATCCAAAGATATTTCCTGCCCGGTTTGATAAATAATTGGTGTAAGCGTTTGCCGTTCAACATATCTGAATTCACCATCCAACAAACTTAGTTTAATTATTTTTTTCAGAATATCGAACAGAAATTCACCTCGTTCTTTTTCTTTTGGATTTTCACTTGATTTCAGATAGTCGAAAAAACATATAAGTTGGGTAACCTCAAGGTTTGGCTGAATACCATTTAATGAATTTACTAATTAATTCTCCGGTGTTGGAGCTACAAGATTTTTCAACTCAAAACTATCGGTAGATAACTTTGATGTCCAGTAATTTACGATCCAGGGATCGAAAGATTTGTTATTTCTTGTAAACTTAAAATTGACAGGATGATCATAAGTATTAAACCCTTTATTAGCGAATATCTTTTCTGATCTGATTGTTGTATCTGGATCAAACTTAATGAAAGGAATTCCTTTTTGAGGAATAGCAAAATTGCCTTTGATCAGAAATTCATCTTCATTCCTTGTGATGTTTCTTTCTATTTGTCCATAAGACCCCAACTTGGACAAGCCAAAACCAAACAGGGAATTACAATCGAGAAGTTTTTATCCGGTTTTGGCATGTCCAAGTTGTCTGGCAAAATTTTTAAATGAGTTTTATTAATTTCAATTTCCTGTTTTTTAGGAGCATTTCTATTTGTATTTTAGACAATTATAAATTTTGCAAAAGAAACTTACAACTAATATTCTGCCATAATTTGGCAGAATATTAGTTGTAAGTTTCTAAA
>CAYNDN010000695.1:0-2699 GCA_964395075.1 uncultured Lentimicrobiaceae bacterium
TTATTGATTATTCGTGATTCGTATTTTGATATCCTTGCAAAAAACAATTAACGCTAATTTTCTTAAAGATTTATTTTTAATAAAAACCTATTTTTTCTGTGTTTTTCGTACGTACCATCTTGTTGCTTCAGTGAATCATTTTTGTTTTAAAAGTCTTATGAAATCCTTATCGTTTATTACCTCGATTCTGGGAAATTCAAAACTTTTTAATACGCCAAAATGGTTATCATTTGTTGCAACCGACAGATTTGTCTTCTTTTCGATAATTTCAAAGTACTCTGAAATTATTTCATTTGTAACATAGAGATCATAATCCCCAACAATCAGTTTGTCAAAAATCAATCTGTAGGGTGACAATTTTGGCAGCGAAATCAACAAGACATTTGTATCCAAAACTATATTCATGAATTCTTGTATGAAGTACGAATATGCTCATTTCTTAAACGCTCAATAGTCTCAATTGTCCAGCCCTGTTGTTTCCAAACCTCATCCATACCATCAGAAACTTTATTGGCAAAGTATTCAGCCAATAAGCTTTTAATCTCCTGCAATTGGTAATCAGGTAATTCTAAATTATATAGTTTCAGAATTTCCAATTGCAGATTTGTTAATTTTCCTGTTGCATTCATCATTCAATAAATTACTTTTTTAAATATTTATTTTTCTCTGGGCTAAAGGCCGGATTTCTCTTTCAGCGAAATCGCGAACGGCCTCGCGTATTATTTTTTTGATCATCAGTCAGTTCAAAGTTCATTTTGGATTTAGTTATTTGGTTATTTAGTTATTAAGTTATTGATTATTCATTTTTCCCTAAGTTTATGGGTTTCGAAAAATAAACAATTATTAGCTCTCGCCCTCAGCAAAAACCAGCAAAGGTTTACTTCCGTCAACCATATTTCCGGCCTTCACATTCACCTTTTCAACTTTTCCATCCCGGGGTGCAACAATGTTATTTTCCATCTTCATGGCTTCCACAATCAAAAGAACTGTACCTTTCGAGACATCATCACCGGGTTTCACATTTACCTTGACAACTTTACCGGGCATGGGTGTGAAAATCAATCCATCGCCACCACCATCGGGGCTGTCTATTCCGGTGTAAACATCTTCCTTAATTAACAAATCATCGCGGTGAATGTTGAAGATGTGGCCATTAACACTCACAAATGCATTGCCCATGTTATCATGAGAAATATCAGCCCTGAAAATACCTTCCTTCGATTTTATAGTCACCTCATTCTTCTTCAGTCTCGGGGTTTCCACCTCATACTCCCGATCGTCGATGATTACTTTCGAAAAGCCCTTTCTATGCGGGTAAACCACTACATCGTAATCCTTCCCGCCCATTTTGAGTTTAAACTCTGTAACATCACGCCAATAGCCGATTTGGTGCCAGATGTCGCGCTTTTCGGCATTTTCATTAAAATTCAGATAATATAAAACATAGGATGTGATGGGCGCGTCATTCACGATATGACCGCGCTTTTCTTCGGAGGCCTTAACGAGTTCATCCAAATGATCATCACAAAATTTTGTAGAGATGGTATTATTGATATAATTTTTCTCCTGCAGCAGTTCGATCAGAAACCTGATATTGGTTTTAATGCCGTGGATGATATAATCTTTGAGCACATCCATCATTTTTTGGCGTGCATGTTCGCGGTCGTGCTCCCACACGATAACCTTTGCGATCATGGGATCATAAAAACTGTGGATGGTTGCAGCTTTGTTGGTGCAGGCGTCGATGCGAACACGATGGCTTTTGGGCTCCCGGTAAAAGATCATCTGTCCCGGAGAGGGCAGGAAATTGTTAGCCGGGTCTTCGGCATACACCCTGCACTCAATGGCATGGCCGCTTTGTGAAATATCCTCCTGTGCAAAACTTAGTGGATTTCCGGCAGCCACTGATATTTGTTCCTGAACCAGATCAACGCCAGTTACCATTTCTGTAACAGGATGCTCCACCTGGATGCGGGTGTTCATCTCCAGAAAGTAAAAATCGAGGTTCTTGTCAACCAAAAATTCGATGGTACCGGCATTATTGTAGCCGATGGCTTTTGTGATTTCAACGGCTGCCTGTCCCATTTTGTGCCTAACCTCATCATTGAGGGTTGGGGATGGTGATTCTTCGATGATCTTCTGATAGCGCCGTTGGATGGAACATTCGCGCTCAAACAGGTGAACTGCGTTTCCATGCTTGTCGCCCATCACCTGGATTTCAATATGGCGTGGTTCTTCCACATATTTCTCTACAAAAACGGTCCCGTCACCAAAGTAGGAAAGTGCCTCGCGTTGGGTAGTTTCGATTATTTCCGGCAGGTCTTTTAAATCCCTGACAATCCGCATGCCCTTTCCTCCACCGCCGGCAGCAGCTTTTACCAGAATGGGCAAAGGAATTTTTGATGCTTCAGCGATAAGTTGTTTAGCATCTCCGGTCACACCCTTCGTGGTAGGGACTTTCAAATCCTGCACAAAGTCCCTGGATTCTATTTTGTTTCCCATCAGGGTGATCGCCCGGGTATCGGGGCCAATAAAAACGATGCCGGCCATTTCGCAGGCTTCCACAAGGCCTGGGTTTTCCGACAGAAAGCCATATCCAGGATGGATGGCGTCAGCACCTGTGTCGCGCGCTATCTGCATTATTTTTCCCACGTTCAGGTAGGTGTCGGCCAGTTCCTGCTCGCCGAGGCAATAAGCTT
>CAYNDN010000696.1:0-2689 GCA_964395075.1 uncultured Lentimicrobiaceae bacterium
AGGAAGCTATGATTACGAATGCGGATTTGAAATTGTTGATCCGCTGGGCAACGTGCTTTACAGCTTCTTAGCTAATGAAGCACCCAACGCTGGAGAATTCTTCACATTTACAGTAGCATGTCCTGTTATGCCTGAACAAATGATCGCAATGGAACAAGACTGGAATGCATGGTCATCATATATCAACCCTGATACCGAAGCAGGTATGGAAGACATGATGGATCCGATCATCGATGAAATGATCATCACACAGTACTTCTCAGAACTGTACTATCCTGAGTTTGGAATCATGACTATGGGCGATTTCACCAATCAGCATGGTTACTTTACAAAGATGGAGAATGCCGCTACATTGCCAATGACCGGAATGATGGCCGATCCTACTGTTACGATCCCCGAAGGTTGGTCACTATTCCCGGTTCTCCAGGAATGCTCAATCCCCGCTGTTGATGTATTCAGTACAATCCCAGGCCTTGCTATTGCATGGGATCCTGTTGGTAATGAAATCTACTATCCGGCTGGCAACCTGTTTACACTGATTGACCTGAATCCTGGTATGGCTTACTGGATCAAGGTTGATGCTGAAACCTCATACACATATCCCGGTGGTTGTACAAAGGCCTCAGGTGCTAACAGCACTTCTCTGCGTCCTGTAAACAACACCAACTGGAACGATGTGAACTTCACTCCGGTTAACCACGCCGTTATCTTCAATGTAAATGCTACAGTTACACTCCAGGAGGGTGACATGATTGGTGCATTTACAGCAAATAACTGGTGTGCCGGTATGGTTGAATACACAGGTGCGAACCTCGGTCTCAACCTGTTTGGTGATGACCTGACTACCGATATGGCAGATGGATTTGTTGAGTTTGAATCACTTACTTTCAGGCTCTTCCGTCCTGCCACTGAAGAAGAATTCGATATTGATGTTACTTACGACTATCAGGCACCAAACGCTGACGGCCTGTTCGCAATCAACGGCATTTCGGTTATTACCGATCTGAAGCTGAGCCCGACAAGCATTGGCGAAAACATGCTCAATGGTCTCAACATCTACCCGAATCCTTCAACAGGCATATTCAACATTGCCATTGGCAACCTGGATGAGGAAATCAACTTTGTAGTGCTGAATGCTCAAGGGCAGGAAGTTTACAACGGAAGCCTCATCGAATCTCAGCAGCTCGATCTGAGCGCAGAACCGAAAGGTGTCTATTTCATCAAGTTTATCAACGAAAGCGTTCTCGGTATCGAGAAACTTGTGATCAAGTAAACCTTGGTGAATTTCTAAATACAAAAAGCCCTGGCCATTGGTCAGGGCTTTTTTTTTAGCTGTCAGACAGTTTCATCATTTTTTTTGAAAGAATAGCAGTTGCCGGTATCAGCGTTATTCCCTGCAACGAAAAATAACTGTCTGACAGCTTTAGTTCATGCTGAAAAATCCATCCAGGTTTGCACCGCGGGCTGTAAAAATACCGCGGTTAAGGTAGTAGAGGTTGCGTATCTCGGCAATGGAAATGGTGAACGTAATCCCGTAATTGATCTGCTTTTCAACCTTCACAAACAATTCATCCTCATAAGGTATATTGGGGTTGTACATCTCCTGGTGGCTTTCGTTAACCGGCTTCAAAACATTTTTGTAGCTTGCCGAAACGGACTTGGCAATCCCCACAAGTTCAAAGTTGGGTACGCCATCACGCACCGCCAGTACAATACCTCCGCTAATGCCCTGGTTAAAAAGCGCGTCAATCAGGAATTCGCCTTTATTATTTACTTTTGGGTTGCTCACAATGCCCCGGGTTACCATTTGATAACCCGCAGGAAATCCCATGATGTAAACAAAGTTGCCCCACTCCAGGTCCTGCGGTTCGCCCACGGGATAGTTAAAAACCGGGTTTTTCGATAGGTTGTTCTCTGCGAAAGTATTTCCCAGAAAGGCCACATCAAGCGTTTCATCGGCCAGAATGATTTCGAGATCACCGTTACCCGGGAGTTCCCGGATGAAGTTGCTTTGCTTTCTTTTCACCGAAACACTTTCCAGGATGGACGTCTGGTTATTCTGTTCATCAAGAAAATAAGAGAAAATGGTATCCGGATAATCAACGATATGGGCGCAGGTAAGCACCACAATGTGATTGTTTTCATTTTTGACGATGGTAGCCGATCCATGCACCGACTCGCTAAAAAATCCTTTGTTAACCGCTGCCTTACGCAACTTTATGTCTTTTACATTTTTAATGGTAATATTTTGTTCGTAGTTGAAATGGTAGCGGTCATATTCAACCAGGCAGTAAATCTTTTTTACTGATTTGGAGATTTCATCCAATTCTTCTGAGCTGTTGCGGTAAGGAAATTCGCTGTCGTACCGACCATCGTTAAGGGTAGGGTAAACCACCTGAAAAGCCGTTTTCCTGCAGGAGTAAATGGTTAAGCATAAAAAAAGCATCAAAAAGAAAAGGCGAATCCGGTTATTCATTCGATGAGGTTTAGCCTAACAAAAATAAGATTCTTTTTTGCAGTTTCACAGGTCAATCAGAATACGGTAAAATTAAGCCAGGTTCACTTGATTGTTTTCCCGGCTCAGTTTCCAACATTTACCTTTTGGCTTGAAGTGTGATTATTTTTGGTGAATTGAATCAATCGATCCTCACCTACCTTATACGCAAACAACCAACTCGCTACAAATCAA
>CAYNDN010000697.1:0-2688 GCA_964395075.1 uncultured Lentimicrobiaceae bacterium
TGGCAGTTCGGAATTTGTGCTTACTTTTGAGGTGAGCTACATTCAGAAAAAAACGATTTTAACAAAAACATATTTACCATGAAAATCAGTTCATCTTATTTCTCAGCCTGTTACTAATCAGTCTGCAATCCCTGAAATCCCAGGAAGTTTCCACAAGGTACGATGTTTACAACTTTGATGTGGGCGACCAGTTTCAAATCAAGCATTCGTCATGGCAGCTTGCCATTTATACTGATATCGAAATTCTGGAAAAAATGTATGTTCCATCCGAGGACTTTTTGCTCTATGTGAGAGCTGTAACTTCTGTAACCTATGAATATGAACCCAATGACACCATTTATTCAAGCGTGGTTGATACCGTTATTTATACCGGTCTCCAAATCCCGGTATTTAGTGTTGATACGGTTTTTAGTGATCCTGAAGAATATTTTGGCAGGCAAATAAACCGGGACGATTATTCCGATCCGGGTTACTACTGGGCTTATCAGGATTATATTGTTGGTTGCGGTGGTGGATATTTTGTTTATAACGGTATTGACGGTTCTGCCAGCGAGGTGCTAACCTGGTACAAGAAGGGCGATGAAGAATGGGGTGAGGAGTTTATTATTGTTGGCCAGCGCGAGATCGAACAAAAGGATGCGGCCATTACCATATCGCCCAACCCGGTACTTGGTGATTATTTTACTCTGTCATGTGAGTTGCCCCAACCACTGCACGGACAAATCTGCAATACAAGCGGGCAGGTCATAAAAACGTTCGCTGTTAAATCAGAAATTACAAATGTTTCGGTTTCGGAGTTACCACGCGGTTTGTACTTTGTTATACTGGAAGGAAATCAGTTGAGGGTAGCGGAAAAAATTATTGTCCGTTAAAAATTGTATAAAGTATAACAGGAAATTTCAGCCTGAACGTTATTCTGACTTTGAGGTGTTCAACTTGTTATTTATCTTTCCGGAGCATCAAGGTTTAATAAATTGAACACTGATTATACGCCTACCTGCCGGCAAGGCAGGGATTCAACTGATTTTCATAGATCAGTGTTAATCCGCAAAATCTGTGTTCTGCCCGAAGCCAGGCAGTGCTTGCGCAGGTTTTCGTTTTTGATATACTGGTGTAAGAGTTTTAATGCTTCTGGTCGGTTCATCATAATGAGGATTTATATATGATTCACAACGTTAATTACAGATTTTTTTTGCGAAGGATTATACTGGCCTAAAAATACTATGGAGTTGTTGGATAACAACATTGAAAATTTGGGGAGTCAGCGTTCCGGCTTTTTTTAGAATAATACTTTTTTCTGCGGTAAATAATCTGTTAGGCCTGATATTGCTTGGTTTGTGAAGCGAACCGGTTTTAAAGTCCTGATTATTTATTGATATTGCAAAATCATCCTTTACCAATTGACTGGTAATTTGACAAAGAATGAGGTCATCAGAATTTAAATTTGCAAGTATCAGGGCAGGTCGTTTTCTTGAGCTTGATAAATCAGAAAATGGGAAAGGGATGATAACGATCTCACCTTTTACAAATCTTTCCATGCCTCATCCTCCTCGTCAGTTAGCCAATCTTTTGAAAGAACTTTTTCAGTTGCCAGATGTGTTTCAGCTTTATCAATGTTCCAGCCCTTATTGAACTGAGTTTGTAGTAGCTCATTTATTTTTCGCTTATCCTCAATTGGTAGTTGATTGATAATTGCAACAATCTGATCAAGGTTTAACGGAATCTCCACATTTATTGTATTGTTCATAACCAATTTGCTTTTTTACAAAACTAAGAAAGTTTAATTTATTGCCTGTTTTAAACCCTCGTGGTTAAATAACGACTATTTTTGAGTTTTAAATATTTTTTTTTATGTCTAAAACACTTTTCACCGAAAAACAAAAATTCAGGCAAATCTGGGCCATGATGATACTAATCGGGGTATCCGTAGTAATGGTCTTTGGATTTGTGCGACAGATCATCCTTGGAATTCCCTTTGGCAATAACCCGGCACCCGACTGGATGATGTATGTGATGGTTCTGATACCCGTGGCCATTTTTGGCTTGTTCTTAATCTTAACGTTAAACACCCGGCTCGACAAGAATGGAATTGCCTTTAAATTTTTTCCGCTGCATCGGAAAGATCGGCTGATAAAATGGGAATCCGTTAAAAAAGTTTACGTCAGGAAATACAAACCCATTGCCGAATATGGTGGGTGGGGATTCAGAAAAGGAAGGAGCGGACTGGCCTATAATACCTCCGGAAATATGGGATTGCAAATTGAATTGAAAGATGGCAAAAAGATTTTACTCGGTACCCAAAAACCCGATGAACTCAGGCGAACACTTGAAAAACTCGATAAGTCGAAGCCGGAGAATTAAGAAAATTTAAGAACGTTGCCGCATTATTTCGGATAAATTTGTAAGATTCATGCCGGTAGCGCCTTACCGATATTTCAGGCCAAAGTTTTCTTGATTTAAAAACTAAAATAAAACACATAAAAATGAATCTTGAATTTACCGAAGAACAAAAAATGATAAAAGATGCGGCACGGGATTATGCCAAAAAACTCGAAGCCGATGTAATTGAACGTGACGAAAAAGCTGCATTTCCTACCGATCATATCCGGGAGCTTTCTGAACTGGGATTTTTGGGTATGATGATTGACCCGAAATATGGCGGCGGCGGCATGGACAGCTTGTCGTATG
>CAYNDN010000698.1:0-2683 GCA_964395075.1 uncultured Lentimicrobiaceae bacterium
ATATGATAACCTTCGGTAAAGTGGCGAAAAATATTCAAAGTACAGAGAAATAATTGCATTAATACGCTTGAGTTCATCAATATCTACAAAAAACTTTAAAAGAGAACGATCGTTAAATGAAAAAACAATTTTTGTCAATTGTTCATCCGGCATTGGAGGGCCACATGTGGAGTTAATGCCAAGCCTGCACTTACCCAGTTTTGGCGCAACCAACGTTGTGGAGGGATTCTCCTCCTGGTAATTTGAAAATTTTTTATTTGTTCTATTTGCAACAGAGTCCAATGGGTGAACATCTATTTCATTTTTATTAAAGGCAAATTTGGCATTATTTACGAGATCAACTTTACTTTCAATTTCAGTTGCACCCCTGCTCTCAAAATAGTCTTGTAACGTTATGGCAAAGCCTTGTTTGAATAAATCAATATTTTGAACAATGATCTCTTTAAAATGAAAAAGCCTTAAAAACACTTTTGGGATTATTCCATTACTATGAATATTTTCCTTTTCCATTTTATTAAATTTCCACTCGAATATTTTTTTAAAGTGTGTGTAAAAAGATTGACTTGAATATTTCTTTAATTCGTCAAATAGACTAATTTTTTGATATAGAAATTCGTTGTCTATTGGTAACAGACTTTTCATCGAGATTACTGTTTCATTTCTTTCTTTCTCAATTTTTTTAATGGGTTCTAACCTCTCATCAACATAATTAAATGAATGAAATAAAAAGTGAGGCAATTTATGATAAAAGCCATCTCTTACAAGCCAAATAATATTTTCTGAATTTAACTCCTCGGAATCGGAATGTAAAGCAAAATCACTACTATCTATTGCTTCAAGTCTAAATATCTCTGAATTAACATTGCGAAATGAACTACCGATTGGGAAAAACAAAAATGTTTTCAGTTCCTCAAGAGACAATTGTTTTGAAATTATTAGATAGTGAAACCACCCCTCAATAGTAAAATGTAACGGAATATTTTCTAATTGCACCATTAAAAACCATTTTTTTATTTCGTAATCTAATTGGGTTTTCTAAAATAAAATATACTGATCATCCCTGTTAAAAGTTTGACAACAAAAATAACATTTTGTGCAAATAACAAAGAATTTATATTAATCATTTTTGACTATGACGTCAGAAATAACCACTTGTCTAAAACTTCAATGAAACTCCCGCAAGGAAGTTAATGGTGGCCTGCGGAAAAAAGCCGCTCATCAAGTATTCTTGATCTTCTTCATAATAGCGGTAAACCCAGGCGTTGGTTTCGTATTTTTCACTAAAGATATTGGAGACATTTAAAAACAAGCCAATTTCTTCAACAAAACCCGGGGTAAAAGAGTAATTAATATGAATATCATTCACAAAATAGGGATCCAAAGCCCGCTCATCACTGGATGTATTGTCGATGTATTGCTTCCCCACATATTTTGAAATCAGCTTTATGCGAAAATCTTCAATTGGTTCTAAGGTGAAAATACTGTTGGCCACAACTTCCGGCGAAAATGATAAGTCGGTTTCACCCAATTCAGCGGAAACCTGTTCGTAAGGCGGACTCCAGTTATCCACATATTCCTCAAATCCCTTGATTTTGTTTTTGCTGAAGGATGCATTTCCTTCCCAGGCTATGGAGCGACTAATTTTCCAGCCGGCAAGCAATTCGATGCCGGTCCGGTAGCTGCTGGGCACATTGGTGAAAATGGGCGCACCCACATTGTTGATTTCACCGGTTAAAACAAGCTGATCTTTGTTGTCCATGTAGAACAGGTTTGCATTGATCCTGAATTTTCCGGCACTGTAGTTATAGCCCAGCTCATAATCAAGCAGCTTCTCCGCCATTGGCTGATGCCCCTCGTCAGCATCCCGGAAATCGCTGCGGGTGGGCTCACGATGCGCAACCGCAAAAGCAAAATAAGCCTGATTTTTTTGGTTTAAATTATAGATTGCCCCAAATTTTGGATTGAAAAACGTAAAATCATGCGTTTGGGAAATATCCCGAAGATCATCGTGGGTGCCATCAATTTCATAATTGATTCCCCGAACCTGTACATCGGCATATACTTTTAATGCGTCCAGTAGGTGATAATTTATTTTTCCAAAAATATTGTACTGCATCTTGGTTCCGGTGTTATTGTACCAATTTCTATCGATAGAACCGTTGCTGGCATATTCTGACCAGATCACGGTGCCATAATGGCCGCCGTCATAATAATTCCAGCTTCCACCAAAAGATGTGGTAAGCCTTTTCAGGTTGTTGTAATTTCCGGAAACAGTTACCCCATAAAAATCATTATCCAGGTATTTTCGCCTGATGACATCTGTCTGGCTGATGGTATCTGAACCGATGATGACATCATTCAGCCCGTAATCTGAAAACGGCTCATCCGGATAATAACTCTCGTAATATCCATAGCCCCGCACATAAAACAAAGCAGCATTCAGGTTGAGATAACGGCTTAGGTTCTGTGAGAAAATGAACTGGTAATGGTCCTGTTGATAGTTATCTGTTTGATTGTCGTAATATTTCAGAATGCCATCCCCGTCATTATATTCTCCTGCAGGATTGTAGGTGCGATTGGTTTCAAGGCTGTCACCTGGAACACCATACCAGGCCTGATAGGTTCTTTGCATTGCCGTGGGGGCCGGTAGCTCAGGTGGTTAGAGCGCACGCCTGATAAGCGT
>CAYNDN010000699.1:0-2678 GCA_964395075.1 uncultured Lentimicrobiaceae bacterium
GGGCGACGAGATAGCGTCAGGTATATACAGAGAAACATATAAAAAAGTTTTGTCCTGTACTTAGATTATTTATAATGAACTAAACCTTATAAAAAAAACGGTTCCCTTTTTGAGGGAAACCGTCTGTTAATTTATTCCAATATATTATTTAGAAGAAGTATCTCAATAAAATTCGTAAATCGGAGTTGTACAAGTTACGCGGAGCCTGCAAGAAGATTTGTTCCTCTTCGTTCACAGAAACAGGCAACATTTGATCTCCCTGATCCAGTGCTTGTTGCATCTCTGCAGCACTCAACTGATAAGAAGTGTTTGACATGCTAGACAATTCGTTGGCTCTAACGGAAGTGTTACGCGCCAAATTCATAAATCCAACATTGTAAAACAAACCCAACGAAAGATGATCATTCAACAAAAACTCATAGCCAGCCAAAGCGCCCAAATCTAAGGAACTAAATCCTAAAGAAGTAAGGGAATGTCCGTTAATGATTTCGCTTGCCGTTTCTACTCCAAAAAGATAAGAAGCTTTAAAACCTACAGATACTTCGTGTCTTGGATGAATTTTGTAAATCATAGATACCGGCAATTCAAACATATGCATCCGTTGAATGGTGTAAACCCTTGCGGTGCGCTCTTCATAAGCAGAAGCTGCGCCTGGATCTGTATCCACTTGAAGCGACATGTAGTCAGGCTGATTATTCAGCGACAGTAGATCATTCTTACTTTGCTGTAATAACAATTTATATTGAAGCTCAGCTTGAACAGCATATTGCTTATCAAATCCTTTGCGGATGAAGACACCAATCACCGGCGCAACAGAAAACCTGTCAGCAGCGCCATAAATTTTAGAATTCAATCCTGCCGAGATACCATAGCTAATATCTTTTGTTTGAGTCAGAAATGGATTTTCCAAAATAATGAGTGGTGTATCAATTAAGGTTGTTTGTCTACGTTGTGGAATATGATCCGTCATGATCGACGGTAATTCACCAGTTCGCCATTTACGTGTACTTTCAGAAAAGTAATGCACCACCTCGGTACGGCGAGTATACGTATTTTTATCCTCTTGCTGATTATCAGCCATTGGCCGTTGGCCGTCGGTTGACTCTTCGCTGGCAGGTGCTGAACCAGGAACTTGTTCCTGTGTCTCAATTGCCTCGGGTAGTGAGGGCAATTCATTAGTTGTTGCAGCGGGAGGGATTGCTGAACTGGAATTTGATGAATTTCCTGTTGCTTGTAGATTTGATGACGGCACAGGCTCATTGTTGATGACGGCCGATTGGTTAGCTGCGGTAGTTCCCAACTCGTGGCTATTCGTAGCCGATACAGTGGGTTGTACCTCAGTTGCCGCAGGCGGCAATTCTTTGGTAGAAGGCACAGTGGCCTCAGCCATAGGCTGTGGTTCAAACTTGGCAGGCAACTGCCATTGATAGGAAAGTATACCTATGGAAGTAGCAACTACCATAGCTCCTATGATGAACCAGGCACTCCAGGAGGCTGATCCCACCGCTGAACCCGTTCCAACCTGATTCAGCCGCGACTCCATGTCTTCCCAGGCACCCGGAACCATTCCAAATTCATGTTCCGTCAGTTTTGAGCGCATATTATCATCTTGTTCGTTGTATAAATGCTTCATCCGATGCGGTTTAAGTGTTTTCTTAAGATTTAGATAAAAGGGTCTATCTTAAACTTTTTATTGTTATTGTTATCTATCTCGATTTAGTACATTAAAAAAATGTGCCAAATCATGAAATTATTAATTTAGTAGCGCATAGTCTGTGCGCGTTCATATTGTTTCCGTGCTGCAATCATGCGGCGAAGTTCCTTTCGGGCATTAGCTAAATGCCATTTGGAAGTTCCTACTGATATATCCAAAATTTCAGCTACCTCTTTATGCTTATAGCCATCAATTACGTACAAACTAAAAACGGTACGACTTGATGAAGGTAATTGCTGAATCAATTTATACAAATCTTCTGCATTTAAATGATTTACACTATCATTTTGTACAGGTGCATCTCGTTCTACCGTAAAATTCATGACCTGCTTGTATTTCGTATTTCTACGAACATGATCGATTGCGGTATTAAATACAATTTTAGCAATCCAGCCTGCCAGGTTATTATTATCCTGATATTTATCCAACGAGGTAAATACTTTGAGGAAAGAGGTATTGAGGATGTCGAGGGCTTCCTCCTGATTCGTGGTGTAACGCATAGCAATACCGTACATCTTGCCGAAAAACCTTTCGTACAAGTATTTTTGAGCAATCCGGTGCCCCTGTCGGCAGCCCTGAATCAGCTCTTTATCGGTGCTTTTTTTAGAGTACTTCATTCAGTAGATAACTTATGTTCAATTCAAATTAGTTGAATCAAGTTTTGTTAAGTAACTTGGAATTTGGTTAAAGGTGTAAATGTTACTAATGAAGGTTTTATTTTTTGAGTTTAGCCCAATAGTGTTATATCATGTTCTTAAACGGCAAACTCCTCCTTCATGGTTGGTATTTTCTTAAAAAAAATTTAAAAAATCTTATTTCACCTCAAATTCCACTGTAATAAACGGTGTATAGCGTGATAGTTCAACGGTTTATTGCCTGTTAAAAGTATTTTCTACTGCACTTTTATTTTTTATTAGACATTATGTAAGTAAATTTATTATGGGCAACCCACCGGAAAATAGTA
>CAYNDN010000700.1:0-2674 GCA_964395075.1 uncultured Lentimicrobiaceae bacterium
GGTTTTGTTCACCACCCATGTATGACACCCGTGCATCAAATCCGTAAATATTTCCGGACAGGTTCATATACTGTGTCTTCGACTCACGTGTGTTCATCGGAACAGCACCATTATCAAGATAAATAGTTTGAGCCTGTGATTCCTGCAAACCTGCTGTTAACCTAAGGTTGACTTTATCATTGGGGTCGTACCATGCAGAAACATTTCCGCCAAATACATCTAATGCTGTGGAGGGATTTGGATAATAGTTTTCCGGATCTGATAAAACCGACATCATCGGATTATCAGGCTGCATGGTAGTTGCGAGCTCATCACGGGTCAGGTATTTTTGAAGATCAAAAGAATAATAATCATCCCTTGTGCGGTCTCTGAACTGATAATTTCCTGAAACCTGTACCTGGAATTTTTCTGACGGAGCAAACCCTAAGGATGCCGAAGCCAGTTTAGTATTTAAGGTTCCAGCCTGAAAATCGGCTGTAGCTGATACAGTTTTATTTTTATCCGGACGTCGGGTAATAATATGAATAACACCGGTTACTGCATTTGGTCCATACAAGGCAGATGACGGGCCGCGAACCACCTCTATCCGTTCAATTTCATCGATACCAACCGGAAGATTCTCCCAAAATGTTCCACCCTGAAAATTACTGTAAACAATCCGGTTGTTGATCATTACCAGCGACATTGTATTTTCGCTGTAGTTCAGTTTATTTCCAAGCACATTATCATTTCCCCGGATGTGAACATCATAATTGCCATTGGTTTTTTCGCGCACTATGATGCCCGGTAAGAGCCTGAGTGCTTCAGGAATATTTGTGGCTCCTGAGTTTATAATTTCTTCGCGGGTAAGCACCGATGCCGATAGTGGTGCATCAAAAAGGCTCTCCACTTTTTTGGAAACCGAATAGATATCAAGATCCATCAGTGCCTCCAGATCCATCTCGTAAAGATCGTTAAAGGTGGTATCAACCGCCTGGGCTGATGTTTTGGATGATGGAACCAGGGCAATAAACAGCATCAGGATTGCAATCAGTGGTACAGATAGATTTTTCATAATCGTGTTTGGTTTAATTTTACAAATTTCGTCCCCTAATTATCAAAAGCCAAATATACAATTTTTAGAATATTTTAAGGATTAAAAAAATCTCATCTTTTCTTACGGTTGGTGCTACCCATGAATGGTTTTCTGTAATTTTGCAGGAAATATGTTATATATCAACACATTAAAAATAGCAACTATCATGAAACAAGAAAAACCGGCTCATTATCAAAAAGTAAAAAAAGCATTCCCTGAATACATCACCATAATGGAAAAGCTTGGTGAAGCTGCCGGAAATGCCGGGCCGCTCGACGAAAAAACGGCACATCTCATCCAGCTTGGAGCTGCCGTTACCAACAAAAACGAAGGTGCTGTGCACAGCCACACTCGTCAGCTTATGGAATTGGGTGCAAACCCCCAGGAAATCCATCACGCCATTATCCTGCTCACCAGCACAATTGGCTTTCCTACTGTAATGGCCGGCATCTCATGGGCCAATGATATTCTGGAAGCTGAATAAACAAAAACTGCACAATGCGCTCTTTTCAAAACACAGTTGAGGAATTCAACAAAATAAACCAGGGCACACTTATGGAAAGCCTTGGGATTGAATATACCGAAATAGTCGATGGACGGGTGTGTGCAAAAATGCCCGTTGACCACCGGACTGTCAGGCCCGGGAACTTCCTTCATGGAGGTGCCAATGTTGCACTTGCCGAAACCATTGGCGGCCTCGGTTCGTATGTAATGGTTGATAACGAAAAGTTTGATGTGCTGGGCAGCCAGATATCGGCCAACCACACCAGCGTTGCAACTGATGGATGGGTTTTCGGCACAGCAGAAATCATTCATCGCGGCGAACGCACCCACATCTGGAACATCAATATTCGCGATGAAAACGAGAGGTTGATCTCTACTGTAAGGCTCACAAATTTCATCGTTAAAAAATGAGCCCTGAACAAAAGTTAAACGGATTATTAAATACAACTATCCATAATCAGGACGGGTTGGCAGCCTGGTTTCTGCCGGGAGATCAAAATCTGAACCTGATAAACGTTCCCAGAAAGAAAATTTTTGCATACTCACATCCTGATGAGGTTTCCGGACAATCAGGCTTTATTTTTGCCCCTTTCCAAACAAGCAAACATGCAAAACCTGTTTTCCTGCAATCCCCAACTGTTATTCAAACTTATGAAAATATCCACATTCAAAATCATGTTGAATTGAATTTACCTGCACCAGATAAGGAAATCAACCACACCGTAAATCAGGAACAATACCTGGAAAAGTGCAATGCCGTAATCGGTGAGATTAAATCCGGCAAAGCCGACAAGGTGGTTTTTTCGCGCGTTATTCAGCATGTGCCAAAGCATCAGAAACACCCTGCAAGGATATTATTTGATATGAAATACAAATATCCCGATGCCTTTTGCTATCTGTTTTACACGCCACAATCCGGGCTGTGGATGGGGGCAACGCCGGAAACACTTTTAACAGCAACATCAGCTGAATTCAAAACCATGGCTCTGGCCGGAACAAGGCCTGTTTCCAAACCTGAAAGTAAGCCTTTGCCCTGGCCCGAAAAAGAAACAGATGAACAAATTTAACAATAAGCAATAACTTCAAGAAAATTAA
>CAYNDN010000701.1:0-2670 GCA_964395075.1 uncultured Lentimicrobiaceae bacterium
GATAAACTTTTTGCCAGATGCATCGATTTCCTGATAGACGGCCCTTATGTGAAAAGTCTTCATGACAACCGCCGTCTGCGTGGCTCAAAAAATCAGAAGATGTTTACTTTTGACCGTAATAAATCAGATTTACAAGCTGTTGAAATGGAAGTTCCGCCCTCAGGAATAGTTTGGTCAGCAGAATTTGATGATCACAATAACATTGTCATGAGTGGAATTCCGGCAATAAATGACATAAAACATTTCAGCGAAAAGATGGAGCGCTCAGGGATAAAGTTTGGAATTTAGCATAAGGATAACGAGTTTCGAATTAAGAGTTATGAATTACGATTTTCCAATTACAAATCACCAATAACTAATAACCTAACACCGAGCACCTACAAATGAAAAAAATCACCTGCGACTACTGTTTTGAAGATGTTTTTTTTGAAGACAACACCCAAAGGCCGGCGTCCTGTAATAATTGTCATTCACCGCTTGATCACCTAAAAGCTGTCGATCCTTACGATGAATCTGAAGAAAAAAAAATGGATGAAAATTTCACAGGAATCCGTTTGAAATACAATAAAACCAGTGATACCATTGATTTGCCACACAATGAAATCCTAATTCTGGGCAGGCAAAATGCCGGAAAGGAGGTATTTGGAAAAATTCCGCAAATCAGTCGTGAACATTGCAAGATTGAATTCCTGGATGGAAAGTACAAGGTTACCGATCTCAATTCGCTCAACGGTACCTATTTGGGCATAAATAAACGTGACTGCCGCAAAAAGAAATACCAGGAGTTGAAAGATGGTGATTTTCTGTACCTCGGTAAAGAGCAGTTCAGGGTTTTTGTGCACCTCCCGGAGGATTTGGAAATAAATAAGGAAAAGGATGTGATGGAAGAATTGGAGACGAAACGATACAAGTGCAAGGCCTGCGGAAAGATTCACGACCTGAACCTGGCTATATGCGATGCTTGCGGATCGTATGGGCAGGTTGAACCTCTCGACCCTTAGTACCGAGAGTTACCGATACCGATGACATCCCTTTGAGGGATGTCATCGGTATGGATCATCTACAGCTATCCCACCATCAGGGCCATGACCAACCACCGGATGAATTGTACAAATTGGAAGTTCCGCTTATTCCCCGTATTATCTCCGAAATGGCCCATTCCGAAACAGGTATCGACATCCACCCGGGAGCTGAGATAAAAGAGTTTTTTGCCATCGATCATGGGACGGGTGTTGTGATTGGCGAAACCGCCCGGATTGGCAACAATGTAAAAATTTATCAGGGTGTTACCCTTGGCGCAAAAAGTTTTCCGCTGGACGAAAACGGCAACCCCATCAAAGGAATTGACCGGCACCCGATTGTGGAGGATAATGTGATTATTTATTCCAACGCTACGATCCTAGGCCTGATAACTATTGGAAAGGATTCCGTAATTGGCGGAAATATCTGGGTTACGCGGGATGTGCCTGCCAATTCAAAACTCACCCAACAGCGGCCTTTGGATGGAAGTTTCATTAACGGAACCGGAATTTAGCAGAGCGCATAGAGCAAAGCGCAGATCGCATAGAGCAGAGCGTATAGAGCATAGCGCACAGCGCACAGCGTAGCGAGCAATGTGCTTGCTGTACAGCGCAGGGTTTGGAGTGTTAGAATAATTTTGAGGTTGTGCTTTTTCGTTTTGGTAATAAACTTTGCCAAGCCCTCTGCGCTCAACACTTTGCCCTCTCATCCAAAACAAATACTTTTGCCTTCTTAAAACACATTTGCATGTCGAAGATCGGGAAATTGTTTAAAGCCTTGCGCCTGATAGCCAGGCAGCCATCACTGCTCAATCATATCATTGACGACAATGAAGTTTGGAAGAAATATGTTGCCAAAAAATATGGGTTAAATAACGGATTACCTGTGGTTGAGCTCAAAGATATCTTCGGAGATTTCAAAGCCGAAATCTCCACCTTCGCATTTTTGGATGGCGGTTCCCTGCCCACCGACATTGCCCTTTTAATGAAGCTGGCTGTGCAAATTGACAATTGCAGCTACTTTGAAATTGGCACCTGGCGCGGCGAAAGTGTTGTGAATGCTGCTGAAGTAGCCAAAGACTGCACCACCCTGAATCTCCCGGATGATGAAATGCGCGCCATTGGCATGAGCGAAGAATACATCCGTCAAACAGCTTTTTTTTCAATAGACAGGCCAAATATCACCCACATCCGCGGCAACTCCGCCAACTTCGATTTTGCCGGCCTCAATAAAAAATATGACCTGATTTTTATTGACGGCGACCACCACTACGACATGGTGAAAAACGACACCCAAAAAGTTTTTGCGCACCTGGTTCATGAAGATTCGGTGGTGGTGTGGCACGACTACGGGAAAAACCCCGAAACTACCCGCTTCGAGATCTTCGCCGGCATCCTGGATGGACTTGACCCAAATCATCATCAGTATTTGTACCATGCTGGAAACACCCTTTCGGCCATTTACACCAAGAAGAAATTGAAACCTCATCCACTCCAAAATCCCACAATTCCGGATCATCTTTTCAGGGTGAAACTGCAATGGGAGGATATGAAATAGGTTTAAACCAGAATGCACAGTGTGAAATTCGTAAGATAATTTGGTTCTACTACCATTTTTGTGGGTAAATTCTTCTTTGCTGATTAGTGTTTG
>CAYNDN010000702.1:0-2666 GCA_964395075.1 uncultured Lentimicrobiaceae bacterium
AATTACCCGGCGCTTTAGCGTCGGGGTAAGAAAACGAGCAACCACAGTAGTTCGGGGCTTTAGCCCCAAAAGTAAAAGGGCTAAAGCCCGGAGTTCTTTTCTTTTTTAATAATTTCAAAGCCACGGACTGAAGGCCGCGGGAATTCAGAATAAAAAAATTAATCCTTCTTATAATAATCCGTGCTCTCGAAAATTTTGTCAGCAGATTTGGCGATGAAACCGGAGTAGAGATTGCCGTCTTTTTCGGGGTAGCGTCGGGCAAATTCGTAGTAGCAGCCTGGCACCTCAAAAGAACCTTCCTCAAAATCCACAGCTACAATCTCGGATTTAATGCTCGACTGCTCTAACAGCTCTTCGGGGGTACCTTTTATTTCACCACCTGAATCATTGATCAGATATCCGTTATCTTTCAAATACTGATTCACCTTCTGTACTGAATTCAGTTTTTCCAGATAGTTGATGCTTACCGTGAAGTGGTTGGCGCAAAAGCCATAAACATAAAGCCATGCTGCATACTCTGATTCTTCGCGGAGCTGCTGGTAAATTTCATAGGATGGCGTTTCCCAGGTGTTTCCGCTAAAGATCAATTCATCTGATTTCAGGAGTTCTTCCGGAATTTTATCGATGATCCGTTTTACGGTTTCCTGCAAAAAATCGCTGAACTCAGCAGTTTTTAGCTGACTGATAAATACGCGCGGTGCCTTTTCATCGGTTTTATGCTCAAAATGCTTGGCGTACAGTTTTTTGGCTTCAAATTGATAGTCGCCCTTTTCTTCATAACCCGCCGCAAGAAACGGCTTTGCCAACACATCTACATTAACCCTGGGGTCGTCGTAGGTGCGGAAAGCAATGTGATCGTTTTCAACGGTTTCTCCTTCCTTCACAAAAAGATCGTAAACCCTTTGCACAGAGGGATTCTGAGTTGTGTATATTTCCCAAAGCTTATCAAATAATTTTTCTTTGTTCATGATGCGTTTGTATTTTTTATATCTAAATTTTATAATTTGTCCGATGATTAAAACATGCCATTCACAAATTCCTCGGGGGTAACATTCCTGAAGTACTTGCTTATGTCAATATCCTTTAACCTTTCCGTAATAGCACTTTTTTCATGGGGCTGGTTTGCCAAAAGTTGTTCAATGTCGGATGTTTCAAAAGAGCTAAAATAATCGCCGAAAATCCGTGCGCTTTTTATGATGCCATTATCCACTTCAAAGTGATACTGAATATTTCCGCCATTGGCTTTTACGGTGGTTGAAAAGTTATATTTTGGTGAGTAACCGAAATTCCATTCCCAGGTTTTATATTTTTCTTCAGCAAGTTTTTTAATATTCTCTTCATCGGCCTGAGAGAAGGTTGTAACCTGCATTTGGGGATAAGTTTCCCTGATATGGTCAAAGATTTTATCTCTGAATCCCATCACATTCATTTCCATTTCCAGATGTTCAGAAATATTAGTTACCCGGCTTCTAACCGACTTAACCGCCTTATCCTTAAACTTATCCGGACTCACTTTTAAGGCGTCAGTGAGGTGCCCCAGCTGCGCTGAAAATAGCAGTGTGCCATGATGCAGTACCCGGTTTTTGTGCACATGCTCTGCATTGCCTGAAAATTTCTTCCCATTGATGGTAAGATCGTTACGCCCCTCAAATTTAGCCTCCACACCAAGTTTCTGTAAAACATCGAGAATGGGCTGGGTAAACTTCCTGAAATTGACCAGCTCATCAGGATTTCCGTTTTGCACAAAAGTAAAATTTAGATTCCCAAGGTCATGAAAAACCGTTCCGCCACCTGTAATCCTGCGTACAACCGGAATATTATTTTTCGTGATATAGTTCAGGTTGATCTCAGCAAGGGTATTTTGATGCTTCCCAACAATAATGCAGGGATTGTTTCGCCAAAGCATAAAAACATCCTCGGTAAACTCCTTTAAAACATACTCTTCCGCAGCAATATTAAAATACGGGTTGGTATAATCTCTTTGAATACAAAGCATTTTTCTGATTTTGAATGCGCAAAATTACAGGGATTATCCAATGGCAGGGATAGCGAATAAAGTTTTAGAAAACTTTAACAACGGAAGGTTTAAAAGGCTAATGATCTAAATCACAATAGCTTAAAATCCCAGAAAATTTTTTAACCTGGAAAATCGAGGCTGGCCGGGGATCTGAATCAGTCTTCTTCTGCGAGGTCCTTAATATCTTCTTCGCCGCCCGCAATGGTGTCATCATCATCGTCATAATCATCGTCCTGACTTTCCAGCTTTTCCAGCTCTTCAATCGAATCAACCTTAACGTTTACCTTGATCATATACGAGGTATCTTCGGTTTCCACGGTAATGGCATGAAAAAAAGTGTTGTCACCTTTGTTGATCCGAATCACCTGGTTATGCCACCCATCGGGATATTTTTCACGGATGGCTTCCCTGACCTCATCTGAAATTTTGTCGATGTTTTTAATAACCCTATTCTTAACCATCTGGCTTTAAATGTTTTAAAAAATTTAGCTTTATTGATTTTGGCTGTGGCGCTAATTTTACCAACAGCGAGCAAATATAGAATGCAGTTTCTAAAAAAAACAAGGTTTTAGAAAAAAAAATGCCGGATTAACCCAACTTGGACAAGCCAAAACCATAAAAGGAGTTACATTTAAAGCATGTTGCATAT
>CAYNDN010000703.1:0-2662 GCA_964395075.1 uncultured Lentimicrobiaceae bacterium
CTACGATTCTTTCACCTACAACCTGGTGGAAGCCATCCGCATCATCACCGGCCATCCCATTACCGTTAGGCGTAACGATCAATTCGACATCGAAGAAATTGAAGGTTTCGACAAAGTGATCCTGTCGCCCGGCCCTGGCATCCCTGATGAAGCCGGGAGACTCAAGGAAGTCATCGAAACTCACAAAACCACAAAAAGCATTTTGGGGATTTGCCTGGGCATGCAGGCCATTGGCGAGGTGTGCGGAGCAAAGCTGATGAACCTGCCACATGTTTTTCACGGGGTAAGTTCAGCAATTAAAATCACAGATCCTGATGAAGTGATTTTTAAAGGCATGGGCGAAGTCATTGATGGCGGGCGCTATCATTCCTGGGCAATCGAACCAGATAGCATTCCCGATGAATTGAAAGTGACAGCGGTTGATTATGAGGGAATCCCGATGGCTGTCAGGCACAAGGTTTACGATCTTAAAGGACTGCAGTTTCACCCGGAATCCATCATGACAAAGGAAGGCAACACCATGCTTACCAACTGGTTGCGTGATCATAAAAATCTACACCTCCCAACTCAGGACGATTTCAAGTTTAACCACGGTTCAATCAACGAATCAAAACTGTTCTTTTAATCATGAAGAAAATTCTGGATAAACTGTTTCAGTTTAAAAAACTCAGCAGGGAGGAAGCCCGCAAGATGTTGTTGAGCCTGGCGCAGGGCGAGCATAATGTTTCGCAGGTGGCGGCATTTCTATCAACCTATCGCATGCGAACGATTTCGCTTGATGAACTGATGGGTTTTCGTGAAGCGATGCTGGAGTTGTGTATCCCATTGGATTTAAACGGCTACAACACCATCGATTTGTGTGGTACTGGCGGTGATGGTAAAAACACGTTCAACATCTCCACACTGGCCTCGTTTGTTGTGGCAGGTGCCGGCGAAAAAGTGGTGAAGCATGGCAACTATGGTGTTTCCTCAGTTTGCGGATCAAGCAATATTTTGGAACATTTCGGTTATCAGTTTAAAAATGATGCCGATGCTTTGAAGCAGGAACTGGATAAGGCGGGCATCTGTTTTTTGCATGCGCCGAAATTTCACCCGGCCATGAAAAATGTAGCACCCATTCGCCGAGATTTAGGCGTCAAAACTTTTTTCAATATCCTCGGCCCGATGGTCAATCCATCGCAACCCAAAAACCAACTGATCGGGGTTTATAATCTTGAATTGGCCAGAACTTATCACTATCTGTACCAATGGCTGGATAAGCGATATGCCATCGTGCACAGTCTGGACGGTTACGATGAAATTTCCCTCACTTCCCCGGCAAAGGTGTTTACCACGGAAGGCGAAAGAATGATTTCGCCGGCCCGGTTCGGACTGGAATTCATAAGTCCTGAACAGATTTTTGGTGGTGATGATATTCCATCATCGGCCAAAATGTTTATGAAAATCCTGGAAGGGAATGGCACCAAAGCGCAAACTGCTGCAGTGATTTCCAATGCCGGCCTTGCCTTGCATGTAATTTATCCTGAACAAAACCTCGAAAATTGCGTAGAAACAGTACGAAAATCTTTACTGGGTGGCAAAGCCCTTGAAGCCTTCAAACAACTGATCAAACTACAATAACATGAACCAATATCTCGAAAAAATAATTCTTAATAAACGCCGGGAGATTACAGAGAGGAAGTCGTTGTATCCCGTGAAGCTGCTCGAAAGGAGTGTGTATTTTCCAACCGATCCTGTATCGATGAAATCATATCTCACGCGCGAAGATAAACTTGGTGTGATTGCGGAGTTTAAAAGAAAATCGCCATCGAAGGGCGTGATTAACCAATTTGCAAAACCAGGCGAAACCACCCTTGGTTACATGCAATCCGGGGCTTCGGCATTGTCGGTGCTAACAGATAAGGTGTTTTTTGATGGTAATTTTGCCGATCTCACAGCTGCTCGTGCGGAGAATTATTGCCCCATTTTGCAAAAGGATTTCATTTTGGATGAGTACCAGATCATCGAAGCAAAATCGATTGGGGCTGATTGCATTCTTTTGATTGCAGCAGTTTTAACTAAAGATGAAATGAGGCATTTAGAGGAATTTGCCCATTGCCTAAAGCTTGAAGTACTGGTGGAAATCCATCATGAAAATGAATTGGACAAGATTCCGGATGGAGTTCAGAATGTGGGTATTAATAACCGTAACCTGGAAACTTTTGAAGTTGACCTGGAAAACTCCGAAAGACTTTTAGGCAAACTACCCAAGAATAAAGTAAAGGTTGCTGAAAGCGGAATTCATGATGCAGAAGTTGCATCAAACCTCAAAAGTATGGGATTTGATGGATTGCTAATTGGCGAACAATTTATGAAAACCATCGATCCGGTTGCTGCATGCAGGCGATTTATTCGGAGTTTAGAAAAGCTGGAAGCAAAGCGCGTAGCGCAGAGCGCAGAAAGCCGAGAGCATAGCGCGTAGCGTAGGGCGCAGAACTTAAAACAACGAATATTGACTATCAATGACCACCAATGACCACCAATGACCACCAATGACCACCAATGACAACAAATGACCATCAATAACCATCAATGACTATCTATGACCATCAATGACTGAATGAATGACTTAATAACCCAATTCTGACTAACAACTCTGTAAATGCCTGATAGTCACGTATAA
>CAYNDN010000704.1:0-2658 GCA_964395075.1 uncultured Lentimicrobiaceae bacterium
CCGAATCGCCGGCGTTTGTTTCCAGATATCACTGATTTAAATACATTTGCAATTACCTTACTGTTAAGTAGAATATTTGGATTGTCTGCATTAAGGGTAAAAATAGAATTGAACTGCATGTTGAAAGCTATTTTATGGAAGGGAAAGCAAATAAAAAAATTTTAATTCTGCTTGACAAAAGGAAAGTGCTGGAGCACGGAATAAACCTTGGGGATACTGCTTTATCGTTGGGCCTGTACGATTTAATCAAGAAGCATGGCCAGGTTGAACTAGTTTCGGGAGGGTGGAAAAATTTCCCTTATCTGAATTACAAAAAACTGGCAAGAGACTTTGCAAAATATGGAAGTGTTGACAAAGTGCTTGAATGCTGGTTTGAAGAAATACAAATATTAGCTAAAAAAATATCCCCAAATTTATTGAAGTATTTGCTGTTGGATTCACCGGTGGTACAAAATGACTTTGTTAGAAACAGGGAACTATTAAACCGAAAAAAATACAACTTTAGCTATCTTGATAAAATCAGAGCCAACGTTTTGAAACCTTATATGGCCAAGGTATTTATCCGTAAGGTAAAAAATGCTGATTTGGTTATTTTTAGCGGTGGTGGTAGTTTACGTGATCACAACAAGTCGCATGTACCAGGTTATCTTTTTGAAATATATATGGCAAAAATGCTTGGAAAAATTATGATTGCATCCAATTTTACGCTTTATTTGCATGACCCCTTACTCAAGGATTTTGCCAAAGCTGTTCTTTCAAAAGTTGACTTTAATCTTGCCAGGGAACCATTTACACAACAGGCTTTGAGGGATATGGATATTGAAGGATCAAAAATTGCCCTGATAAAAAAGATGAAATTTATTATTACAGATAGGTATCATGCCACGATATTTTCGGTAATGGCCGGGACTCCGTTTATTCCAGTCAATGCCAAAACCCACAAAATTGAGGGCTTTATAAAGATGATTGATTATCCCATAAATGAATTTGAAAAAACGAATGAGGACAATTTACGGCTTACGAAAAGCAATATTGATTTTTTGCTGGCAAATCGATCCGAAATTAGTGATGAATTGATGGTAAAATCAAATATTCTGAATGAAAATTCCAATGAGATATTTAAAAATTTACTAAATGATTATTTATATTAAGTCGGTGAAAGTTATAAAGATATGAAAGAAGTTTTATATAAACAATTGAACAGCGAATTGATTTTGGATATCGAAGATGTAGAAATCGGATTGAAGGGTTTCATGGTAATTGATAGAACTATAGCTGGGTTGTCAAGTGGTGGGATAAGGATAAAGCCGGATGTTACAAAACGTGAATTACAAAGCCTGGCCCGAACCATGACACTAAAACAGGCCTTTGTGGGTATGCCACGGGGTGGTGGTCGTGCCGGAATTGTAGCTGATTATAATTTACCGGATGATAGAAAGCAAATTTTATTAAACAGGTTTGGGGAATTAATCCACGAATATATAAAGGATAAAAAGCACCTACTGGCCCCTGATGTGGGTTCGGATAGCAAAATGATCAGGGGCTTATATGAGCACCTTGCAGAAAGTGTTTCAAAACCATCAAAGCTGAGCACGGATTCAGGATTTTTTACAAGTGTTTCAGTTTTTCATTGTGCACAGTTTTGTGCCGGGCTGTTGAACATGGATTTTGAAAAATTAACATTTGCCGTTGAGGGCTTTGGAAAAGTTGGTGTACCACTTGCCCGCCATTTACACGATGCCGGATGCATTATCCCGGCCATATCAAACAGGTTCGGTGGCCTTTACAATGAGAGTGGTTTGGATATACCTGAAATTTTAAGCATTAGCCAGAGAGCCAAAAGCGAAGAATGGATTTTGGAATACGGAAATGCACAAAAAATTAATAAGGAGGATATGCTTGAATTGCCCGTAGATATCCTATGCCCCTGCGCAACTGATTCGACAATTCATTCGGGGAATGCTGATAAAGTAAAAGCCAGCGTGGTTTGTGCCGGTGCAAACGACCCTGTTACCTTAAATGCGGATGAAATACTATTTAAAAACAGTATTTTATATTTTCCTGATTTCATTACAAATTGCGGGGGAGTACTTGGTAATTCAGTTCAGTATTTTGGATTGAAAACAAAGCATTTGAGGGCTTTGGTCCGAATTCAGGTATTTGATAAACTTCGGAAAGTTTATGATATTTCAAAAGCATCCGGCAGGTCGCCAAGAGAAGTGGCTATCGAGATGACCGAACAGAAACTTCAAAACCTTAAATTGCGAAAAGAGCAGCAAACACCCGGAAACGTGATCATGGATTTTGGTTTAAAACTGCATCGTAAGGGTTTGATCCCAAAATTTTTCACCCGATGGTATGGTAAAAGATCATTGGCAAAAATGATCATGGGCGGTTAAATTATTGCTTTATTTCCCAAAGTGATAGGTCGGTTTGCAGTAGATCTTCGAGCCGAGAAACATCAGTAGCAAAATAGCTTTTTAAATATTTTTCTGTTTCGGGTTTGATTTCAAAATCCTTCACCGATATTTTTTTACCATCATGCAATTTGGCCACCAGCCAGGATACACCAGCTTTTTGTAAAAACATTTTTAGGTTGTACAATCTGGTGCTGCTATTAAAAAAAGGATGTGTTTTCCAGATTAGGGAATTTAACTT
>CAYNDN010000705.1:0-2656 GCA_964395075.1 uncultured Lentimicrobiaceae bacterium
CTTACCCGGCGGTCGAAAGCACTCAAAGGCGATGCCATCAGGTTGTGGTGGGCCAAACGAAACACCATCCACGGCAACTACTGGCACGATGTGCGGGATATGGTGGTTTGGTATTCCGAAGAAAACCTGTTTGAGGAAAACCTCGGGATCGGCAACCGCTACAGCATCCATTTTATGTATGCCCACAACAACCGCATCAGGGCCAATGAGTTTTACGAAAACTCTGTAGGCGTTTTTCTGATGTACAGCGAACGCACCATCATGACCCACAACCTCATCATGAAATCAACCGGCGAAAGCGGCATGTGCCTCGGGCTCAAAGAAACATCATCCAACCAGATTCTGCATAACCGCTTTATTTATTCCGCCGAGGGTATCCATTTCGATGTTTCGCCGTTCGTTCCCGAAAAAACCAATACCATCGCCAACAACGAAATTGCATTCTGCGTTTCAGGCATGTTTTTCCATACCAACCAGGAAGGAAACCTGATTAAGGAAAACTACCTGCACAACAACCTATCGCAGGTAACTGCCCAGGGAAAAACCGCCAACCTCAACCGCTGGATCAACAACTATTACGACGATTACCAAGGCTTCGACCGGGATGACAACAACATTGGCGACACGCCTTACGAACTATACACCTACGTAGAACACCTCTGGAATTTCAACGAAGACATGAAATTCTTTTACGGATCGCCGGTTCTTCTGATCCTGGATTTCCTGGAACGGCTGGCACCATTTTCAAAACCAAAATTCGTTTTGCGCGACAAACAACCCATGTACATCTGGGATGAAAAATTTAAAACCACCAACTAACTGATTCAGGCAAAATGCGCACGTTGATGTCAAACATATTATTCACGATTTATCTGGTTTACCTGCTTACCTCATCTTTTCCAACGCTTACCTGGTGCATTTACCAGGATATTTCATCATTCGGGCAACAGACCCGTCAAAATGAAATCTCCGGGGTATCCGATCTAAGTGATTTAAATTATCTGAATGCCATCAAGGAGCGCGCCGGCATGAATCATGAAAATGACAAAAAGACACCGGAAAGAGTAAATACCGAAAACCTCAACATCAATTGCATCATCAGTGAAAGGATAAATGCCGGCAAAGGTTGCCCAATTGTTAAAACCAGGTATTTCACCTACCAAAACCTTTACATCGACGCCTTCCCGGAAATTGATGTCCCCCCTCCCCGATCAGCTTAATTCATTCAACTGGAGATAAAAATTTTCATGCCCGTGCTGTTTATTCCTACCGGAACTCCAAACGGTGTACTGATATTGATAAGAATTTTCAATTGCTTGAACCACGATAGAAAACAGCACACAAAGCAGCCAGGCATGCATTTAACAAACACATTAAGCTGATAAAGAATGAAATATATATATAATTACATAGCGATATTATTGATGATGGGCATAATTATACCCGGATTTGCCCAAACCGACACCACCCTAAACATTGAAGAAATAATTATTGTTGGGAAGCCCAGCGAACACCTGCAAAAAACCACCATAAACTCGTCATCCATTCAACTGAAAGATATCCACGATGTGGGAGAAATCTTTGCTGAACAACCCGGATTCGGTGTGATAAAACGTGGCAATTTTGCCATGGAGCCGGTGTTACGTGGCTTTAAATATGAACAACTCACCACCATTTACGACGGTGGAGCCACCAGCACCAACGCATGCCCCAACCGTATGGATCCGGCCATTTCGCAGATTTCGCCGGAAGACCTGGAAAAGATTGAAGTGATCAAAGGGCCGTACAGCGTGCGGTACGGGGCATCATTCGGTGGCGTGATTAATATGGTAACCAAAAAACCGGCCATGCGCCAGAAAGAAACCGTAAGAGGAAGCATCAACGGAGGTTTTCAATCCAATGGGGGAAATCTCTGGAGCGGCCTCAACCTCTTTGTTGTTCGCGAAAAAACCGACCTCACGCTGAGCGCCGGCTACAAGGATTTTGGGAATTACCAAAGCGGTTCAGGCCAGGAAATCGCTTCATCGTTCAGGCGAATTGGATATGCCATCAAGCTGGGCTACAATCCGGCCAAAAACCATCGCCTGCAGTTAAACTGGAAGCAGGGCTTTGCCAGCGATATCATGCATGCCGGACTGCCCATGGATGCAGACAAGGACAATTCCAGCCTACTATCACTCGATTACCGGATTTCAGGACTATCGGACAAAATAGCATCATTCCGTACAAAGATTTTCGGATCGTATGTAGATCATGAAATGTCAAATATAAACCGCCCGAACTATGCCATGGTACATGCCGTAACACCGGTAACAGCGAAGGTTTTCGGTGGCAATGCAGAAATAGGATGGATGACCTCGCCCGGCAATATGATGTATGCTGGCGTAGATTTTAAATACGAAAATAAGGATGGGCAGCGGGATCGTGAAGTTTATGTAAACGGATGTAACGGTATGGAATTCGATCCGCCCAAAAACTTTACCGACCTGGTATGGCAGAATTCAGAAAAACAAAATATGGGCGCATTCCTGGAAAACCGTTTCCAGGCTTTCGGTAATTTGCTGTGGGTAACAGGTGCAAGAGTGGATTTTACCAGTTTCGATGCCAAAAATCCGGCGCCCGATTTTCTGGAGGCATACGACAATGATATCCAACC
>CAYNDN010000706.1:0-2629 GCA_964395075.1 uncultured Lentimicrobiaceae bacterium
GTGCAAATTGCGCCATACAAACAGCCTGCGGCTGCTTTGCCGGATTATCCAGCCATTTTTCCATTCACGCCGCCGCCATCCAGCCGTTCGTGCAGGCCACCGCGCTTTGATGAATTAGAGGAAAGAGTAGTATTAGTAATTTGTAGATGCATTAAAATCCATACTTCCAAAGTAAGTGCGGGATCTCCGCTTCGCTCCATCCCGCAGAAGGTGCGGGATCTACGCTTCGCTCCGTCCCGCAGAAAACGCGGGATCTACGCTTCGCTCCGTCCCGCAGAAAATGCGGGATCTACGCTTCGCTCCGACTTGCGAAAGTTTTATGAGGCCGGTCGAGGCGCTGTGGGAAAATGTCTTTTTGATAAGAACATCAAAAGTACAGCCTGCAGCTGCTTTGCACCTGGCGTTCGTGAAGGCCTGTGCGCATTGATGCGTTAGCGGGTTTTGCGGGCGCTTTGGTTGTTCTCAGTGCTTTATAAACAGGCCGCTTTTATACTTCTCTCCTGCCTTCAGGATTTTCAATACATACACGCCGGCTGGCAGTCCATTCAGGCTGATCTGTTGCTGTCCGGCAGCCAGTTTGCCTGATTTGGCAGCAGTACCGTTCACCTGCATGATTTCCCAGGTAAAAACTCCGGAATGATTGTGGAGGTCCGTTACGAAGTTGATTACTTCATCAGCCGGATTCGGGAACAGACTCAGGCGTTCACTGCGCTCGATAAAAATGTTTTCGGTTGAAGTAATCAGGTCGTTCTGTACGATGTCGATGCCTGCTACAACAGGGACATACATGAGCCCATTCACAACCGGCGATTCTGATCTGTACAGCCTGTTGCTATAGAAACCACAATACACCGGTGTTAATTCCCGGATGTCATATATCTGCAATCCAATGGTCTGCTCATACACATACAAATAATCGTTATCGATAAAAACATTTTCAAACTCTCTGCTTATTTCCATGCTTTCTACCCTGTTAATTGAGGTGGGGTCTGTTATATCGAAAACATTCAATGATTTTTCGGAAATGGAAATATGAACGTTGGAAACTACATACAGGAGCGAGTCTTTCAAGGCCAGCGATCTGGAAAAGAGGTTTTGGATACTTGACAATTGACTAATGTTTGACGGATCGTTAATGTCAAGAACTACAACACTCAGGGTGTTAGCGAGGTATAGAAGGTTTCCCTCAGCAATCATATCATAAGTTCCACCATAAGGAAAAATCCCAAGCTGGTTTGGCAACATGATGTCAGAAATGTCAAATACTTCAAGATTGTTGTTATGGGCCACGAAGAACAGGTTGTTATGCTTTAATATTTTTTCAGGGGATGCGGTTGTATTAAACGAGTTAAGAAAAACCGGGTTAGAAGGATCCGTTACATCATAAACCAAAATCTGATTGTAATGGCTCCTGAATAGCAGATTGTCATCGACATGGACTTCGTAAGCAGCCTGTAATTTTTCGAGCTCAGAAACCTTAACCACATTTTGCGGATTGGTAATATTTAGGATCGTGATGGCATCTGCGGGTGCGCCAACATAAATGTGGTCATTCCAATAGCAGGCATCCATAGATGGCCCTGACAGGCCAATACTTGACAGCAGGGTCATTTCAGTTGGATCATTGATGTCGAAAATATTGAAAGCGCTTCCATGACAGTGAAATGCATAACCATCTTTCATTATTACCTGCCTGTTGGGCATATCAGCGTAAACCCTTCCAAGGCTGTCGGGCGCTGAAGGGTTGGAGATATCGTAAAGCACAAAGCCATTCCAGTTCAGCGTAACTGCAATTATTTCATTTTCAATATTTATCCAGGTGCCATTGCCATCCATGTAAGTAACTGATAGCAGGTTGAAATCAGGAAGATTGGCAATATCAAAAATCATTAGCCCCTGGGCTTGGTCAAACGCATAAAGCTGATCTTCAACAAAGGCCAAACTTCGCATATTGCCCGGTGTGGGATAATGGTAAATGAGATCAGGCGTTGCAGGATCGCCCATATCATAAGCCATAATGCCCGACGATCCTGTTGCTATCCATGCAAGGCCATCCATCATGACTATGTCGTTGGTCAGATGTTGCATTTCGTTGGTAGCCACCACAACGGGATTTTGTGCATCGCTGATATCAATTACATAAATTTGTTTTTCTTGCAAAGCCAGGTAGGCGTAATTACCGCTGAAGCTGATGGCATTGGCCAATGTTGAAATGCTGAGACTGGCAATGATTTGGGGTTGTCCGGGATTGGCCACATCAAGGATATAGAACCGGTCGTAACCGGCAGCATAGGCCATCCCTTCATAAATAGCTATCACACTTATCCTGTCATCCAAAAATAACTCACCCAAAAGCCCGGGCTGTTCCGGATTGGCGTATTCATAAACCTGTATTGTCCGTCCGTGGCTCAAAAAAATATGATCTTCATGCACTGCCACGGTATTTCCCCTACCATAAGGCCACACACCGATTCGTGTTGTGTTCAGGTTTTCCTGCCCAAAAGCTGACGTTAGATAAAAGGCGAAAAAGAATAAAATGACTGATGTTTTTTTCATGATTTCAAATTTTTATCTTGATTTGTAACAATTACTCCTTCACCACCTTCTTCACTTCGAGAAGATCATTTCC
>CAYNDN010000707.1:0-2625 GCA_964395075.1 uncultured Lentimicrobiaceae bacterium
AGTATCGAAATGGCACGTGCCAGATTGCGAACAAAATTGAATCTGGAACGTAAGGAGAATCTCTCCAAATTTTTAAATCAGTTTTAGCTTGTATGATCCACATAAAATGAATTGAAAGATAATTTTGCCTGACAACTTGGACAAGCCAAAATATGCAACATGCTTTAATTGAAACCCCTTTTTTGGTTTTGGCTTGTCCAAGTTGGGTTAGGGATGAAATGTGAAAATTTGCATTTTGTGCCAAAAGTACCGATTTTTATTTATGCTTCAATTAATGAATTAATTATTAGAAAGATACCCTATTATCATCCAATTATGGTGGCAAATGGTTAAAGTATAATGTGCAAATTTTGTGAAAGAAAAAATACAAAATATATTTGGTAAGCACATCATAAGGTTTTATGTTTGCATCGACTAAATCATGGTTGTTTTTTAATAATTGGTTTTAAGGGGTAGTTTGGGAGTCAACCTAAAGCAGGGGGATGCAAATCACAAGACTTTTACTCCAGATTTAGCATTCATCCCCCCGCTCCCAAGCTTTTTTTATGCCCTGTTTTTTCCTGCCGTTATTTTCCATTTCCTTTTTCTCTAATTTTTAATTTTGTTGATTAAATACGATAATGCTCCTTTGCCATTTTTATCAAATTCAGGTGATGGCAATATCACAGAACACTATGCGTTTGCTGATCATTAAATCAGAAATCAGAAAATTCCTATTTGTCGATAAACTTGTTTCAATGATCGCATAAAAAGTATTTATTTTGCACACAGAATTTTTGCTGATTAATTAGTATTTTTCCACTCAGGTTTTGCGTTTTTTTGGCAAAACCTGAGTGGAAAAATACTTTTGCAAAATTTACATGTTATTAATAATCAACCATAAAGGATCAAAAAATGCAGGCTTCAACTTTGGCGAAACGAACCTATAAATTTTGCTTTACAACTTGGACAGGCCAAAACCGGATACCCGCTATTTTTAATACCACCCCTTTTGGTTTTGGCTTGTCCAAGTTGGGAATTATGCTCAGGAAATTTACGACTTTTCTTTTTTTGCTTGGCGCAATTGCATTGCACGGACAGCAACTTCCGCAATACACCCAATACATGTTTACCAAGCTTGCCTTGAATCCCGGCTACGCGGGTGCCGGCAATGGGATATGTGTAACCGGCCTTGTAAGGCAACAGTGGGTTGGGTTTAAGGAAACTCAAACTGATGTTGATGGAAACTCCACAAATACAAATGTTGCACCCGAAACGTATCTGGTTTCAGTGCATTCACCGGTGAAAGTTCTGCGTGGTGGCATAGGTGCTACAATTAATCAGGATCAGATCGGCCATTTCAATGATATTTCGTTAAACATCATGTATGCTTACCAAACAACATTGGGTATAGGAGACCTCGGAATTGGTGTACAGCTCAGCCTGATGAACCATTCCCTTGACTTTGGGAAGTTAGATCCGCGTGATTCAGGTGACCCCATTTTAGCAGACAAAGGTGAGGAAACCGACATGTATTTTGACGCAGGTCTGGGCCTTTATTATCGTGTACCTGATAATTATTACATTGGTTTGTCGGTTTTGCAGCTTTTAGAAACCAAAAAACCGGATGGTACACAGTTTAATCAACGCCGGCAAATCAATCTGATGGGTGGCTATGAATTTGGATTTCCATCCATGCCTGCCATCGACGTACTTCCATCTATTATGATCAAAACAGATGGTGCCTCAGCTGCATACGACCTCACAGGAATTTTGAGGTATAAAAACCAGTTTTGGGGAGGAATTTCATTCAGGTATCAGGATGCCGTTGCGTTTATCGTGGGTTTTGATTACAAAAATTTTAACATTGGATATTCCTACGATTTTAATACCTCAGCCATCAGTACTACCGGTACTCACGAAATACGCGCCAGCTATTGTTTCAAAATTGAGATCGATAAAGTTAAAAAGATTTACAGAAATACAAGGTTCCTATAATTTGTGGGCATTTACTTCGTTTTCCTTTCGTTTATCAATCAAAATCAAGTAGGTAATCAAATCAAATCATCTTGCAGGGGGTAATCAACATTTTCATGAAAGCACCTTATCAAATTATTTTGATTATGTGCTGAATGTGCCGCTGCATAGGCTTTTAATTAAAATTTAGTAAAAAAAATCTTTTATAATAAAGCATGGGCAAAGTCGTTACACTGTTTGTAAAATCAGCAGTTCATATGAGAAAAGTATTGTTTTTCCTTTTAATCACGGCCATTATCAGTAGCTGTAGCAATAGTGGGAATGGTGAACTTACGGGCGTACAGGATCGCCCGAAATTTTATCAACCTGACCCGCACGGAATGGCTTTTATCCCGCTCGGCTCCTATGTAATGGGTGTTGGTGAAGAAGATGTTCCTTATTCGCAGGTTTCCAATCCCAAGAGAGTTACCGTGAGTTCGTTTTACATGGATGAAACAGAGATCACCAACAATGAATACCGGCAATTTGTGTATTGGGTCAGGGATTCAATGGTGCGGTCGTTAATGGGCGAGATTAATCCGGAAGAATTTCTAATAGAAGAAAACGAAGAAACGGGCGAACTTTACGATCCTCCTTTTCTCAATTGGGAAACCGAAATTGATTGGGAAG
>CAYNDN010000708.1:0-2620 GCA_964395075.1 uncultured Lentimicrobiaceae bacterium
GCATCTTCGGTGCGCCAGATAATCGGGTAATAGGAAGCACTATCTACTCCTGACATTTCATCAATGTTACCTAATGCGGCAATGTAGCCAAAGTCTCCGTCCGGTGAAAACGCAACTTTGATATCTGCCGGCCAGTAATCCGTTGTGGGGCAATCCAACAGAAACTGATCGTCCAGTACAAAATCATTTTCCGTATCATCCCATATCAGTTTGGTCACAACAAGTTCTTCAAGCCATTCAAAACCTCCGCCACCCCAATTGGTATTTGGGTTTATTAACCACATCTGCCCAATATTATCCAGGGTAAATGCAATTTGCTCCTGAAGATAAATGCCCTGCCCCGGATTTGAATACAAAAAATTACGGGTGGTGTCGGTAACATCTCCTACGTTCCCCCGGCCATAAACGATACCATCATAGGCCTGGCCTCCCGGTAAACTCGCTTCGAAACCTACATAGGCGTTTTCAGGAATTGTGTTACCGGGTGGATTGTAAATGCCAACCTGAGGAAAACTTGCTCCATATGGATTAAAGTAGCCACCTGCAGTGTCGGCTGTATACAACAAGTTCATCAGCGACCAGGTCTGGCCACCGTCCGTTGATATGTCATAACCCAAATTCCCGGTATTCCCACCCGGATCGAGATCGCCGCCCATTCGATGGATAAAAACCACAGTATTCAAATCATGGTTGTAATGCAGCATGGCGGGTTTATAACCTGCATAACCCATACTATATGCATTTCCACTCGTTCCCAAACTAATTATTGAAACAACATCCGTGTTCTTAAATTTTCCCGGAATTTTGATTTCAGGGTTTTGGGAATTTTCATTTGGTTGAGTTTGTTGCAGCCAAGGGGCTTTATCGAACTTGAGGCCGCTTTTTATATTTTGGTTTTGTGAAATCCCGGCCATGGCAAAAGCCAATACCAGCATAAGGAGTACTGTTCTTTTCATAGTAAAATTGGTTTGCGTTAATACTTATTTGATTTTGAAGCAGCACAAATATATCAATTTTGAATATCAAAAACAATATAATCAGTTAAAGGAGGGGGGGTAAGTTAACGGCGGGTATGTTATTGGGTTATTGGGTTATTCGTTAATAGTTTGTCTTTTGAAAGATTCAAAAACGCACTAATTTCATTGATTTGAGTTATTCTCGAACTGTCAGACAGTTTATTATGGCGATAATAGAATTCCAGGAATTATGAGAGCCTCTTCACACAAAGAAAATTTCAAAAACTGTCTGACAGTTACAAACCGCGAAACGTGATAAAAAAAAGCCGCTCCCAATTGAAACGGCTTTTTTAAATCATATTTTTGAGATGATTATTTTACGATCATCTTTTTGGTGATGCTTTCATTTCCGGCTTCAACAGTGTAGAAATACACACCTGAAACCAGGCTGGAAACATCAAGGTTGATGTTGTGTGTTCCCTGATCAAGCTGTTGAGCAGGTAATGAAATTACCGTCTGGCCCATCAGATTGGTAACTTGTACGTTTACAGATGCTGCTTCATCCAGCACCAGCTCAATGCGTGTATTTGCAGCAGCAGGATTTGGTACATTTTGAAATACCTCTAATGACTGCCCAACCTTTGCATTGTGTTCTTCCACTCCAAGTGGAATAAAGAACGAAAAATCCTCGATATACTTATATTGAACCGGTTGGATTGGGTCGGTTGGGGTCATGTTCTGATAGGAAAACGGAAGGATATAATTTCCTGCACCATCTTCGAAAACCTCGTTGGCCAGCACGGCATAATAGGCTGAAAACGTGGCTTCGGAGCCAAAGGTTACATTATTGGGTTTATCTTCACCCATTTCATTTAAGGTGAGTTCACCGGATTCCACATCCATACCACGAGCCCAGATATCAGGTGCATTATTTTCTGCCGAAACGGTGGTATCTGTATCTAACCAGGATGCAAAAACTTTGTATCCATATTGATCTCGTGATATCTGGATTCTGTTGTCTTCGGCCAGTTCACCAAAGTTTCCACGGAAAGAAACCGGGCGGCCAAGTTCCCTTCCCGTCCAGCTACCTTCGTTACCCATATCATTTGAGGAGAGCATGAAAACAGAGGTAAACGCATATCCTGAGGAAGGAGAAATTCCGGTAAGTATAGAATAAGGATCACCTCCGGTAACACCAACTACAACAGCAATATGAGGATTTCCCCAGGCATCAACAGTAAGGTCAAAATCAAAGGCTGTGGTGAATGGGATTTCATCTCTGTCTGGCACAGGTGCAACAAAAAGCTCTTCAATTTCAGTATCGGTGAGGTAATTCAGGATGGCATCAATTCCATCTTCACCGGCCAGTGCAACCGGAATCGGATCACTCCAGGTTTCACCGGCATCTTCGGTACGATAAAGCACTGGATAATAGGACAGCCCTTCCGAGATTTCAACTTCGCCAATATCTGCCAGTGCAACAATATAGCCAATCTGTCCATCAGGCGAAAACTCAACACCGGTATTTGCGGGTGCGGCAGCATCAACGGTTTCACATTCCAATGGGAAAATATCAACTGCAAAATCTCCTTCCACATCATCCCACACACCATGAGAAATAGTTAATGCATCAAGATAAACGCCGGTTCCACTGGTCCAATCAA
>CAYNDN010000709.1:0-2616 GCA_964395075.1 uncultured Lentimicrobiaceae bacterium
GTATAATCCGGATAAATGGCATCAAGAAGCCCCCGCATTAGTCTGGAATTTTTTACTGTTCCTGAAACTCTTGTGCTCGAAATTATCCCAACTGCCCCACCTGTGCTATGACGCAGAAAGTGTTCTGTAATTGATTCATCCCAAGTGCCGGGGTTATTATCAGTTTCTGCATCAAAATATCCTGTAGAGCAATTAATTGAAAAAACAACTGGTCTTCTTTCACCATTATTGAGGTTATCTGCGTTGTTGCGGTTAAAATAGGGATCGCTCCAACTGCCAGATGAACCATGGTCGCGATGAATGGCCAAAAAAGTTCCACTATTTATGGCGTCTGTAATTTCTACATCTCCACCATCCCAGGGGCAAGTCGGCTTTAATAAATACCATGGAAGTGGCATACCTCCATCAGGATAATCAGGTGAAATATCGTTTTCAAACATTAAGCTCCCTGCATCGAAAGCCCAATTTGTGGGAAATACATCTTCATGGGTATACAAAACATCATCAGTTATCATCATCTCATGATTGCCTAAAAACAACCTTGCATCAAAGGCATCCTTGGCAAAACGACGGTTTGCAAAGCCGTCGGGTTCATCATCCTGAAAGTAAGAGGCGATCATTACACTGTTGTAGTAACTCCAGTCGTCAGGAGGGTTCAACTCATAATCGATGATATTCTCTACAACTTTTTCCGCTTGTTCAGGTGTATCAACCGAAATTCTTCCTCCTGCCATCTCAGGAAGCAGGTCGCTTTCAATATCTGTATAATAATAATCAGTGGCTACCATATTGCCCGATCCATCATCATGGTATTGACATGGTAAAAATTCCACATCACCAAAAATGAGCAGATATTGCGGTCCATTGGTTATATATTCATAAAACGCCTGTGTTTGCAACTGGATACTTGTTAAGGCTTCGCTGTGCACCTTTGTTTTGTAGCCTTTTTGCCGCTTCCATTTTGCCAGATCTTTGGCTGCATCTTCAAAATCGGGGTGCGTGATAATGAGCAGATCATAGCCCCCGGCATTCTTTTCGGGTAGCAGCGGTTTTTGAGCATCCATAATTTCTTTTCCGTTCAGGGCCATCCCGCTTAAAAAGCTGAGATTATCAGCATTGAGATGTGTAAGCTTTGAAGCATCGGGATTTCCCGAAAAAGTAACCGTAACTTCAAGGTCGGGATATACTTTCAGGATTTTCTGAACAGGATTGTAGCTAAAGGGGCACAGCCAAAGCACTGCCGCTTCCTGTCCGCGCAATTTAGAGGGTTCTTCCAAAAATCCGGTCTTGTCCGGAAAAAACGTATCCTTCCGGTAAAGGTCTTCATTTTTGGTGAAAGGCGGAGGGGGCGCATCATAAGAATCAACCGGCGAAGGTTGGGTTGGAGCAAGGTTTATATTTTGATAAATTACCGGATTTCCCAACGTAATATTTATATTGGCTGTTTTGCCCGCCGGAATTAAAATCCAGCGTGTGTAAGCCGGGAGGTTAGGGCTACCCGGCAAAAATTTACCTGTGTTGTGCGTAACGATTTCATCGTACTCGATACCATCGTCATACACACTTTTTGTGAAACTAAAAATGGGGAGATCAAGCCCTGTTTTGAGCACATCCATGTTGGAGGCTTCTTTTGTTATTTGTGCATTAGCACCATAAGCCAGTAAAAATGCAACTGTAAAAAGTATAAAGTTTTTCATAATCATAAGGTTTTAGATTAACTATTTTATGATGAAGTCTTCGAAATATGCGAGTTGATGATTTTCATTTTTTTGGATTTCCTGATCCGGATTTTCAGCATTTTTATAACTGACCAATGTTTTGTAAAAGCGGCTCAAATCTGCCTCATTTCCTTCTGCTTCAATTTGGATGCTTTCTTCCCTTTCCTCAACACTGCCTTTGATATTGTTTTGGGTTGCGAGCATCATCACGCGAAGTTTATATCCTTTTTGGTAAAAATTACCTGAAAGCTGAATGGTAAAATGTTTTTGCATAGCCCTGCGATTTTTGTTTTACAAAGATCGGCACAGGAGGGTAGGGAAAGCAAATTTTGGATATAGACAAAACATGAACACCTCCATTTCCTGGATTTTATAAGTGTTTGTTTATCAGGTGATAGCGAAATGATCATATTTTGTCTATGCCGAACAAACCACAAAATATGTATTTATTTTCCCTGTATCCCAAAAAGTTGGTTGGAAGAATTAAACCCCAAAACCCCAAAAAATATACTGACCAAATTTTATTATTTTTGATGGCCTAAAACAAATGAACCGGGAATGAAGAAACCCACAATCACAATGGCCCCTGACGAACACCGCAACCGCGAAATTGTGAGCCTGCATTTTGAAAAGGATTTTGTGCTGATCGGTAAGGTAAAAAGCAATCCGGGTGTAGCGTGGAGCCAGAGCAGGAGGTATTGGAACAAGCAGGAATTACCAGGAAAAGAGCGCAACACCACAACAAGGATTTACACATCTGTTTGTAAAACTATTAATAGGCAGATGCCAAAAGTTTTAGATGACATATAACTATGATTGAAATTAGAAATATAATAGAGCCCCATTCCGTTTATTGTGGTAATTTTGGATCAATAAACGGAACGGCGTTCCGTTTAAA
>CAYNDN010000710.1:0-2607 GCA_964395075.1 uncultured Lentimicrobiaceae bacterium
CGTACCTTCTTTCATGGATTTTTCAATCTCTTCATTTACCCTCTGCTTGTCATCCGGGTGGAAATAATCCATGATTTCCTCATGCGTAAAAGCGTCCTGCTGGTTTTGAAATCCCAGGAGGCTGTAAAACCCTTTTGACCAGTATCCTTCTCCGGTTTGCCAGTTTCGTTCGAAATACCCCAATTGCGCAATCTCCTCGGCCTGCTGCATCGATTCCCGGTTTTTTTCCAGTTTTTGCTGGTTGAGCCTCCTTTCGGTAATGTCGTTCAACACCACTGCAAACTGGCCTTTTTTTGGGGAAAAAGCTTTTACTTCCCACCACTTGTTCAGATATTGAGAATGCTCGGTCAGCGATGCCGCAATTCCGGTTTTTGCCACACGGCCATAAGCGTCTATCCATTTTTGTTCAAGATTTGGAATAACATCGCGGCCATGTTTACCAATAATATCTGCAGCTTTGAGCCTGGTTATTTCCTCATATACCGGATTCACATCCAGGAAAATAAAATCAACAGGTTTGCCTGTTTCGTCCAGGATAATCTCATGCAGCGCGATGCCTGAATTTATGTTATTGAACAGCGACCTGAACCGGGAGGCATTTTCTTTTATTTTTCGTGCTGCTTTATTTCGGCTTGAAACATCCCTTACAAGGGACTGAATATATTTTACGCCTTTAAATTCGATGACATTCAGCGATACTTCTGCCTCCATCAGTGTGCCGTCCTTTCGTAGGTGCAGCCATTCAAATTCCTGCGGTTTTCCATCAAGCGCATTGTTTATATACAACTTGGCCTTGAGCATCGAATCTTCTCCGTCGGTTTGCAATTCGGGCGAAAACTCCCAGGGGGAATGGTAAACAAGCTCATCATAATCCTTGCATCCAAAAATGCGCAATGCAGATTGATTGCACAGGATAAACTTTTCGTCGTCCATGATGAGGATGGCGTCGTGGGCACTTTCAAACAAAAGCCTGCTCAGGCTCCCCGGCTCATCCGATGATAGCAGATGCTTTGCTTTTTCTGATACTTCGGAAATTTTCAACAGGAACAGTGTATTGGTTTCATCCAGTTTTTCTCCGGTGAGCTTTCCGTATATCTGTTGAGAATCAGGTTTGGTAAATAAAAAATTAAATGGTACAGATTGGTTGGAAATAAGGTTATTAAGAAACTCTTTAACCTGTGTTTTGTGTGTTTTGTTATGTTTAAACAGCTTTTTAATGTGTTTCCCACTGAATTGCGGTTTGGTCAGGCCAAAAATTTCTTCAGTTTTTTTGTTGGTTTCAAGTATTATTCCGTCTTTGTTGATGATCAGCAAACCATCGTCAAACAAGTTAAATATTTGTTTATATTGTGCAAGATTCTGGTTTAATTGCTTGAAATCCAGATTGGAAGTATGTATATCTGATGCCGGTTTTTCTCTATCTTTCATACCCTGATTTTTTGCGTGCCAAATAGTATCGCAATTTACTGATTTTTTTTATTTTGTTAAGGTTTCTTCAATTTCATTATGAATCTGGCAGATTTTTAAAAGCAAATTTTGCAGATCGTTAATTAACTAACTCAAATATTTAAAATTATGAAAAGACTTTACCAATTTTTACCTCTTTTAATTCTGCCGGTAGCTTTTATTTTTCTTGCACCCAGTGGTGGATCTCCCGGCGGAAAATCAGGTTCTCCGGGCGATAACGGAAACAATTGTACACAATGCCATACAGGAACACCACAAAATGCCAGCGACTGGATCACCAGCGATATTCCGGGAAATGGCTATGTTGGTGGCGAAACATATATAATTACTGCTTCAGGAGAACACGCCGGAGTTGGCAAATTTGGGTTTGAATTGACCGCCGAAGATGAAAGCGGAAATAAGGTTGGAACATTTACTGTACTCAATGCCGACGAAACCCAGATAACCGGGAACAATACAGCGGTTACTCATACATCCGGAGGAACAACCCCTTCAGGAAACAGTAAGTCATGGGAGGTTGAGTGGACGGCCCCCGAAGATGTACCAGGCGACATTACCTTCTACGCTGCCCTGAATGCCGCAAATGGAAACAGCGGTACGTCAGGCGATGTGATATACCTCACCGAAACAACCTATGGTCCTGATGTTACGGGTATTGGTGATGTTGTTGCTGAATCAAATTTCTACCCGAACCCAACAACAGGTTTGGTTAACTTCAATGTTGCTGATGCTGATAATGGTTTGGTAAAAATTTATAATCAGACCGGTCAGCTCATCGAAACACTGAATGCTGTTTCAGGAATCGGTCAGGTGGATTTAACCAGCCAGGCAAAAGGCTTGTACTTTGTACAGTTTAACAATGGGCAGATGCAAAAGCTTATCGTAAGATAATCCGAAACCGGATAAAAAATTTTAATGAAACCCCGTCAGCGATGATGGGGTTTTTTGTTGGGTTTTACTTGCAGATACCGTTGCTTCGCTTTTTATTCATCATCATTTTTGGTGGAGGTAAAAAGCTACGGGGAATAACTGTAACACCAATAACAAATTCTGATTAACAATATTTATAATGGCAGGTAATCAATGATTAACATTTTTATTTTTTCAACCTGCAGATTGGCGTAGCATACCCGCCTTACC
>CAYNDN010000711.1:0-2595 GCA_964395075.1 uncultured Lentimicrobiaceae bacterium
TGAAGGTCATTCCGCTATTAATAAAGCTGATTCTCTTCATGTTAAGTATACTTATGGCTGACATGGGCTTGACGCAGTTATAATCGCTTTTACTAATTCAAGATTTATTATGCTTACTTAATCCATAATCCCATCTAATAACATTTTTGAATGATATAAATGAGTTTATGAAATCCTACAAAACCTATTTTATCGGACCTCATCAGTACAAAACAGTAAAACCACGATATTCGCGTCTGCGGAATATGATCCTGATGGCATTGGGTTTTCTGTTGTTTTGTGCGGTTGTAGCCTATTTCCAGGGACAGATGGATCTGGTCCGGAATTCCTGGGTTCTTCTGGGTATGCTGATTTTTATTTTGGCAATATTTATCCCTTTTGGGTTCCGTCAGGAGAGAATCAATAACCGGATGCTTGACCTTCAAAGAAATTCAAAAACTGCTGTGGCAAAAAAGGCAGAAGTAAGTTGGCTGATCTGGAGTTTTTTTCTCACGAAAAGCAGAAAAAAAGCCTACCGGGTTACCTATACCTTTAAAGATAACGACGAAATTAGCCAATCGGTTACCGGAATCTACAGAGTTTCCCAGCAAAATTTGATTCCTGAAAACGTAACGGTTGTTTATAATCCATATCGTATTTCCGAAAAACTGGTTCTGATCGGGAAGCCGCATGAATTTGAATGGTTAAAAGAATCGACTGCATAATCTTCTGAAGAACGATAAAAATTAATAACCCTATCAAATATTATATGGATAATTCAAAAGTAGAAACCAGGCTTAAATTACTGACTATTTATGCCATCGTGAGCTCTGTATTTATTGTTGTGCTTTTAATTGTTTCATTACGCCCCATTTATAACTCAAATGGATCAAATCATTCAAATATTAATCTAAATTCAGATTCTCTGCATATACCCTATTTAACTGCGGAACGTGTTGATATTATTGAGCCGGATGGAAAACTCGCCATTGCTCTGTCCAACTCAAAAACATCAGCAAAAGTCAGATTTGATGGGCAAATTTTACACGGTGCAACCAATCGTGATACCCCAAATATCATCTTTTTCGATGGCAAGGGTGATGAAGTAGGCGGACTTGCTTTTGCCAACTATACGGAAGAAGATGCTCCGTTCCAGGCCATCCGGCATTTGGCTTTTGACGGCTACCGGCAAGATGAAGTGATTACGCTGAGTCACTTTGTTCAGGACGGTAAATCAAGAAAGGGAGTTTATATTTATGACCGACCGGATATTCCCATCATGGATGCGCTTAAAGAATCGGGAATCCATCCTGAGGATACCCACGGTATTCTGGGAGAAAAGCTCAATACATTCCGAGAAGAAGATCCCAAGCGACATAAAGAGTTATGGGGTAATCCAAGACGGGTTGCCGTGCAAACCAACAATGAAAATGAAGCCGAACTGCTGCTGGGTGATGCCGATGGAAATGTGCGGCTCCGTTTTGTAGTGAAACCGAATGGAGAAGCTTTCATTGAATTTCTTGATGAGAAAGAAAATGTTGTAAGACGTCTTGAACCTTAAAATTAATACCCATGATAACTATGGATAAGCTGGAAAAAATTAGACACCCAATTGGACGCTTTACAAATGATCCTGACTTAATCGTATCAAAACGCAAGCAGTGGATCTTAAAATTAGCGATGCTTCCAGGAACGTAAAGAATGGTGATTTCACAATCAAAATGAACATTCGAAAAGCAAATAATGATGATATAGAAAATATAGTCCGATTAGTTAAGGATGGACTAAAGGAATTTGGGTTTGCATATTCACCCCAAACGTCGGAAGCTGATCTGCATGATATTGACCACGAGTACTCTCAAAATGATGGAGTTTTTCTAATTATGGAAAGCAATCAAAAAGAACTGCTTGCAACCGGTGCCCTAAAGAAAATTGATAGTCATACCTACAAAATCAGAAAAATGTATGTTGGCAAACCTCACCAGAAAAAGGGATATGGAAAAGAAATTCTAAGAAAGTTACTTAAAATTGCCAAAAACAAAGGGGCTAAAACAGTAGTACTGGAGACATCAATATCTATGGTCGCTGCTAAAAACCTATATAAAAAATTTGGTTTTATGGAGTCGGCGGAACAACCTGTTTCCCCAAGATGTGATATAACGATGATTAAGAAAATAGATCATATCAAAACTTAAGATCATAAATTATAATAGCATGTAGGGTATGATTTGAGGGAAGTTAAACGCCGCGCCTGTTATTTTTTCAAAATCGTATATTTCGTGAGCTGTTTTTGTTAGTATTAAAATCATGTGTAAAAGCTATTGAGAGAGTTTTTTTTGATACATTTTAATTTTGTTTAAATGAAGGGTCGGAATTAGCAGGCTTAGCCTCTCGATGTGTAAGAACACCTCCTGCAACCAAGCCGATGGCTATAACCTCCTGCCAGGTTGGGATCTGCTGAAGCACAATAACGCCAATGATAACAGCGGTGGCGGGCAGGATGGCCACAAAAAGTGAATACGTTGAACGGGCAAGTCTGGTCATGGCTAATTGATCAAAGACATATGGAATAACTGAAGAGGAAAGTCCTATGCCCAGACCGGCAGCAAGCGCTAT
>CAYNDN010000712.1:0-1614 GCA_964395075.1 uncultured Lentimicrobiaceae bacterium
AATTCAAATCCCGCTTAGCGGCTTTTTTTCGGGATGACCCCGAAAAAACGTAGTTTCTTGTTATAAAATTCCGGTTTTTTTTAAGATTTCACGAATTTGGGGTTGGGTATCCGATAAAAACCTGAATACCTGTTTCATTTTTTCGTTTTCGGTTTTCAGTTTATCAACATCTTCTCGTATTGGTGCCATCGCAGTTCTTCTGTCCCACATAATAAAACCCATCATAAAAATGATCAGGGCAATAATTACACCCTGCACCCAGTACATATAATCGATCTTTGCATTGATAGCTTCAAATTTGGCATCCATCTCGTTGCGCAGGCTATTCATTTCATTGCGCAGGCTATTCATTTCATTGCGCAGGCTATTCATTTCATTTCTTAAGCTCGCCATTTCTTTTTCCACACTGCCAATTCTTGCTTCGGTCTTAATAATCCTATCCCTGTCAGCAAGTGTAAAGGGAACCTCTTTGTGCTGATTGTAAGCATAAATTGCTGGAAGTAGGAAAACCAATAGGACTACAATTTTCTTCATTGCGAATTACTTTTTCACAAAGATAGAATATTTTTTTCTTCGGATTTCATGCAGGTTTAACGGTTCACTAGTCTTTTCCTATATTTGCCGGCTATGCCTGCCAACATCTTATTGATATTGTTTTATGTGCTTTCGCCGGCCCTGATATTGTACCTCAATCACCGTTACAAATTTGTAAACAAACTTGGAGCTGTAGTGGTGGCATATCTCACCGGGGTTATCGCCGGTAACCTGGGCATCATCCCCGAAGAAAGCAAACCACTGCAGGACATCATCACCATGATCACCATCCCACTGGCTATTCCATTACTTTTATTTTCATCGGATATCCGTAAATGGTTTTCACTGGCCGGAGTAACAGCGCTATCCATGTTTTTTGGATTGGTGAGTGTGCTGATCATGGTCTTTGTTGGATTTTTCATTTTTAAGGATGAAGGCATATCAGATTTATGGAAAATTGGCGGGATGATGATCGGGGTTTATACCGGTGGCACACCCAACCTGGCTTCCCTCAAAATTATGCTCAACATTGATGAGGATGTTTACCTGCTCACCCACACCTACGACATGATCCTTTCGGGCATCTATTTTCTTTTCCTGATCACCATCGGGCAGCGTTTCTTCCAGCTTTTTCTTCGCCCGTTCAGATTCAAAACTCCAGAGGGGCAATTGTTAATAAAGAATTTGGATGGAGAAAATCCCTATTCAGGTATCTTTAAAGAACGTACTTTTATTCCGCTGCTTAAAGCGTTTGGTATTTCAATCCTGATTTTCGCCATGGGTGGCGGTCTATCGCTCGTTGTGCCTGAGAACAATCAGATGGTTGTGGTTATCCTGGCCATCACTACTTTGGGAATTGGTGCCTCGCTTGTGCCATCCATCAACAAAACCGAAAAAACCTTTGAACTGGGCATGTACCTGATCCTGATCTTTTCGGTGGATGTTGCTTCGATGGTTGATATCAGTGAACTTGTCGGGAAAACCCCTACTTTGTTTTCCTTCCTGGCCCTGGTGGTTTTTGGATCGCTAATTCTACATGTGATATTCTCAAAACTTTTTCGTATCGACACAGATACCACC
>CAYNDN010000712.1:1624-2591 GCA_964395075.1 uncultured Lentimicrobiaceae bacterium
GCACTCAAAAACCGGGAGATTGTGGTTTCGGGATTAACGGTCGGGATTGTGGGATATGCCATTGGGAATTACCTGGGCTTTTTAGTAGCGGAGGTTCTCAAATTGTTGGGTTAAACAGATATTTTTATCCATGGAAGAAGCAAGCTCCAAAAGAAAAAGCCAATTGTACAAAAATACAAATGGCTTTTTCATAAAAAAAGAAGATTACAAATTTATTTCACAATAGTCATTTTTTGTGTAAATGATTCTTCACCGGCTGTAACTTTCACGAAATAAACGCCGTTATCGAAATTGGCCGTGGTAACAGTAATCTGGTGCAGGCCGGCTCCCGGTGTATTTTCATGAATTTCGTTTACCAGCATGCCGATGCTGTTGAAAATGCTCACAGTTACATCGGTTGATTCATCGATGAAATACTCTATGGTTGACTGGCTTGTAACCGGATTCGGATATATCCTCATTACTTTGTTAGCATCCAGTTCACCAAAACCGGTACAGGCATCAACAAGGATTTCCTGTTCGGCAACGTTTTCGCAGCCATTGCCATCCATATAGGTATAAGAAATGGTGTGAGTTCCTGCGCCTGCTTCTTCAGGATAGAACCATCCGTCCATTACGCCTGGCCCTGAATAGGTTCCGCCGACAGGTGTACCTTCGGTCAGCTCAAATCCAGGCCAGTTCAAGCACTGGTCGTTGATATCAGCGATTTGTACATCCGGCAATTCAAACACATGGATGAAATCTTCTGAAGTAATAGAGTTCGTGCTTGATCCGTCAGAAACCTCAAGTGTTACGTCGTAAACTCCCGGTGTTGCATAATATACGGTAGGGTTTTGGTCAGTTGAGGTAGCCGGATCGCCACCTTCAAAAGTCCAGTTCCATGATGTTACCCCACCCATCGACATGTCGCTGTATTCAACAGTGAGTTCTTCACAACCTTCAGATACATCGCTGGAGAAAGCAGCCT
>CAYNDN010000713.1:0-2576 GCA_964395075.1 uncultured Lentimicrobiaceae bacterium
TTAAAAATTTTTCAATTCAGCCCCTGGCAATCAAGGTGGATGGTATGTTTTACGATTTACATAACCATCAGATCGATTTTAAAAAAGTTAAAAACCTGATAAAAGAATATGGAGGGGAGGTGGTGATAAAAGAAGACATGGCTCCAAGTGGGAAAAATATTCGATTTAAACATGCAGAAGAAGTAAGTATCGAAGATTTTACCGGCCGTAAAAACTATTTAATACAACCGGTAATAAAACAACACAAAGTATTGGAAGAGTTGTACAGCCATTCCGTCAATACCATTCGAATTAGCACCCTTTTGGAGAAGAACGGGACTGTATCGGTTATTCACCGTTCATTGCGTTTCGGTTCAAATGGAAGCCGGATTGTGAACAGCAGTAACTTATTCGTCTATCTGGACTCCTCTGGCCGTGTTGTTTCAGATGCATATAATGAAATCGGAATAAATCGCAGAGACTCGCACCCTGACACAAATTATGAGTACAGGAATCTGTCCGTCCCCTCGATGGAAAAGATTGTGAATTTATGCATTACTTGCCATTACCTGTTTCCGTATTTAAGATTTATTGCGTGGGATATTTATGTAGGTGAACATGGTAATCCGGGTATAATTGAATGGAATGCAAATAAACCAGATATGTGGGTGAATGAAGCCCTCACCGGCCCATTGTGGCCAAATATGGGCTAAAAAAAACTCTGTGTAAATCTGTGGCGTACTCCGTGCGAATCTGTGGTTAAACCCTGAAGGAATCAGAAACAGGCAGGTGATGGATAGATTGTTCAGGTTTTTTACCGCAGATTTTCACAGAGGGGCGTTGGGCTAAATTCAGACGATAGAGAACTTTTTTTTTCAGATCAGAATTTACCCCGAATCGCGTTTCCCTTAGAAACATTGGAATTTTCTAATAAAACCCATGTTTCAGTGTAACAAATTCGCCGCCGCAGGCTCTTGTAAAAACAAAATGGACATAAATTAAACCGGGTTCTCAGGCAGTGAAAAATATCATCTGCCGGATAATCAGACGGCTAACCAAACGTTGCTGATTTAGATACGTGAAAAAACTATGAGATTTATACGCATTGCAACTGCATTTCTTTTTCTTTGGGTGATAAACACAGAACTGCTTGTTGCACAAAACCAAAACAGCGTTGAAGGTGACCGCCAGGCACTTGTTGATCTGTACAATGCTACAAACGGAGATAACTGGGACAATAATACAGGTTGGCTGAATGGAAACCCGTCTGATGCCTGGTATGGGATCGAAGTTGATTCAAATGGGCGGGTGATCCGGGTCAATCTGAAAGACAACAATCTGAGAGGATCAAGCGGACTTCCGGAAAGTATCGGAAACCTGAAAAGAGTAACCTACTTTAATATTCTCTATAACTTTGTATCAGGTCCTCTGCCCGAATCGCTGTTTTCGCAACTATCCAATCTTGTTTATTTGTATCTTAATTTTTCAGATAATGTTGCGTCGCGGTCACCTGATTTACATGAACAAACATTAACCGGCGGAGGGGATATTCATCCAGGGAAAAATGATTCAGGTGCCAAAAATAAATTTACTGGTGGTATTCCGTCTTCAACAAATTTACCGGATTTGGAGTGGCTGGCACTTAGCTGGACGGATATATCATTCGTTGACGCTGCTCTTTGGAACTCTTCAAAAATGAAAGGACTTTGGTTGGCGGCAAATACAAGTATGGCAAATCAAAAAACTCCTGTTCCTTCGGCGATAGGAAACATGACTCAGCTCGAACAAATTGCTCTTGATCATACCGAAGTTGGAAGTTCTCTAATGAACGCGTGGGGCGGTGAGTTACCTTCTGAAATGTCAAATTTAACAGAATTAAGAAGTTTTAGGATCGGTGGTCAGGCATTTACCGGCTCATTTCCTGATTTACGTGGTGCTATACATATGCAAACGTTTCAAATCAGAAATAATCTTTTTACTGAAGGATTCCCCTCTTATGGATTAGACGGCACGTGGTCAAATATTAATAGTTTTAATGCAAGTTTTATAGATACTTGGACAGACGCTTCAATGCCTACAAATGCTCCTTCAAGTCTAAGAACACTAAATATAACTTCAAATAATTTGGCCGGAGGATTTTCAGAAGGACTTTTTGTACGACAAATCATTGTAACCAATTTCTCATGGAATAATTTATCAGGTACTACACCGGCAGATCTCAGACACCTGGTAAGAATCAGAAATCTTCGCTGGGAAGGCAATAATTTGTCCGGTCAGTGGCCGGATTTGGACTGGACGAACCAACAGAATTTAACAAGTTCGGCAGGAGAGATCATTCATCCTCTAAGAGATTTTGTAAGGGCGCAGTTCAGGAATAATCAATACGTATTTTCAGATATGCTTGTGGTTAGTGATGAGGGAAAAACCCTTTTTCAATGGTATAAAGACTGGATCGATCAACAAGCTGCAGATGGAAAACCAACAGTATTTAATTACGCGCCCCAGAGGAAATTCGGATCACAAGGAAACGAAGCCGGCGGAATTATAGATTTCAGCACGGTTGTTACCCATCAGGATAATCGCTACACCTGGTTTAA
>CAYNDN010000714.1:0-2568 GCA_964395075.1 uncultured Lentimicrobiaceae bacterium
CGCCCTGAAGGACGTGGCAACATATTCTATAATTTTGTGAATTAAGCAGGCTAAATATCTGCTGTACCACATTAACACTCATAACACAATGTGATTTTTGCCTGACCTTCAATCAAAACCAAATTGAATAATATCAGGGCCTTTGTATTTTGTTTTCAATAAGTTCAAGAAGCCGGTTCATCATATCACTGGCTTTTCCCGGCAGATGAATATCTGTGATCATTTTAGTGTAATTTGATCTTTCAGGATTGATTTCTATTACCTGTGCCCCCGTTTGTTTGGCGATAAGCGGAATTTGGTTAGCAGGCATCACTTCTCCGGTCGATCCGATGATGATGAGCACATCCGCTGATTCGGCTGCGGCTACTGAGGCTTGGTAGGCCCCCATTGGAATGTGTTCGCCAAAGAAAATAAAGTCAGGCTTTAGAAGCCCATTGCATTCATCGCACGCTGGTGGAAGAATTTCAAGGGTTACTTCAGTTGCTGTAAAATGTTTTTGACAACTTGTGCACACCATCTTTTGTGAATTACCATGAAATTCGTGAACTACTGTGCTTCCCGCAGCCTGGTGCAGGTTGTCAATATTCTGTGTTACCACACATTTTAATAATCCCATTTGCTCTAATCTGGCGAGACAGAGGTGTGCGGGATTGGGTTTTGCACTACCAAAAAAATCGTAAAATATTTCCTTGATCACTTTCCAGGAATCCCCTGGCTGACTGTAAAAAACGTTCAGGTCGAGGATGCTTGGGTCGTACTTGCTCCAAAGTCCGTTTTCGCCCCGAAATGGCGGGATATTGCTCTCTACCGAAATGCCTGCTCCGGTAAATGCAATTAAATGATTCGATTCAGAAATAATTCTTGATGCCTGTTGGATAGAATGGTCAATATCTGCCATAATGGTTGATTTGGTGATTTTAAGCACAAAAATATTTAATTCGGTCTAAGCAATCCTTAAATTCGGATATTTTTGCAAACCTTTGATTTTCTTTTTGTGAACCAAGCAGGATAGCATGATCGATAAAAAACAGGATAAAGCCTTGATGGAGTACCTGATGGGCTTTGTGAGCGAAAACAAAAAAAACAAATTCGGGGAAATTATTCAGAACCGTACCAGGTACCTGACTGTTGTGCTTGAAGATATTTATCAGCCCCACAATGCCAGTGCCGTGCTGCGAAGTTGCGATTGTTTTGGAATTCAGGATGTGCACATCATCGAAAATCAAAACAAATATGAGATTAATCCTGATGTAGCTCTGGGGTCATCAAAATGGCTGAGTTTATTCAAGTACAACGGTTTGGAAAATAACACACCTTTGGCTATCCAAACCCTGAAATCAAAAGGCTACAGAATAGTTGCCACAACGCCACACAAAGATGATGTAAATCTGCAGGAACTTGATCTTGATAAGGGACCGATTGCCCTGGTTTTTGGTACCGAAATGCGCGGTTTAACAGAAGATGGGCTTGCCCTGGCCGATGAGTTTATGAAAATCCCGATGTATGGTTTTACCGAAAGTTTTAATATATCCGTTTCAGCAGCATTGTGCCTTTTTTATCTTACCGAAAAACTGAGAAATTCAGCAATCCCCTGGCAGCTTGCCGAAGAGGAAATAATTGAAGTAAAACTAAATTGGGCCAGGCAGGTTGTAAAGAAATACGAGCTTCTGGAAAAGAAATTCCTATCTGAATATTAATTTTGTATAGCATGCAAATTATATGTTTTAATGAAAAACTTAAAAGATAAAATTCTCGAATTAAGTAAAATACACCATGAAAAGGTAGTTTCATGGAGAAGGCACATTCATGCAAATCCTGAACTTTCCTTTCAGGAGTATAAAACCGCTGCTTTTGTTGCAGGAAAGTTAAAAGATTTTGGGATTGAGTTTAAAACCGGTGTGGCCAAAACCGGTATCGTAGCTTTAATTAAAGGCAAAAATCCCGAACAGAAAACCATTGCACTTCGTGCTGACATGGATGCACTGCCCATTACCGAAACCAACAATGTATCCTACAAGTCAATAAATGAGGGTGTAATGCATGCTTGTGGTCACGATGTTCATACTACATCACTCCTGGGAACAGCAAAAATTCTAAACGAATTGAAGGACCAGTTTGAAGGAACAGTTAAGCTTTTGTTCCAGCCTTCGGAGGAAAATTATCCAGGCGGTGCCATAGAAATGATTAAGGCAGGGGCATTGGAAAATCCCCGTCCGGATCATGCTTTCGGGCAACATGTTTATCCTGAATTGGAGGCTGGAAAGGTAGGCTTTAAAAGTGGTGAATATATGGCCTCCACCGATGAAATCCATCTCACGGTAAAAGGCAGGGGCGGCCATGGAGCGCAGCCTTCACGCAACATCGATCCGGTGTTAATTGCTGCCCATATCATTGTGGCACTACAGCAAATCGTGAGCAGGCATAGCTCACCGGAGGTACCAACGGTTCTTTCTTTTGGCCGGATAATAGGAGAGGGGCAAACCAACATTATTCCTGATGAAGTGAAAATCTCCGGAACTATCCGCACTTTTGATGAGGAATGGAGAAAAACTGCACACCAAAAAATCA
>CAYNDN010000715.1:0-1413 GCA_964395075.1 uncultured Lentimicrobiaceae bacterium
CATCGATTCCTTTAAAGACAGCCTGATTGCTGAAATGGCATTTCACAAGGCCAAATGGGGAGGGTCGGTCAATGTTTGGGAAACGCATCACATCGAAAACAAACTGAAAAAGTTCTTTACCTACCGGCCCGACTATGTGCGCGACCACACCATCGATTTTTTTGGCCTGACAGAAACCTACCGGCTCTACCTGCATACGCAAAATGCAGTGGGATCCCGAATCCGTATTAACAGTTTCATTCCGGAAACCTATCCCTGGCACGGCAATTATTTCGACAGTGTGCCGGTAAAGTTAAAAGCACTGCCCGCACCGGGTATGGCATTTTCGCACTGGGAAGAAAACGGAGAAACCATTGCAACGGAGCAGGAAATCTGGTGGCACCTTGAGGAACATGACACCCTTACCGCATTTTTTACAGGAATGCCCGACACCCTAAAACCCGCCATTTCAGAAATCAATTATGCCGCACATCAGGATATGGATGCCGGCGATTGGATTGAGTTGTACAATCTCAATACTGAAAGCCTTGATATTTCAGGGTGGCAACTAAAAAATGATCTGAACTTTAGCTGTTTTACATTCGATACAGGAACAATAATTCAGCCAGGAAACTTTTTGGTGGTTGCCCGGGACACAGGCAGATTTAAATCGATTTACCCTGAAGTAGCCAACGTAACAGGAAGTTTTGAATTTGGCTTGCGGGCTTCCTCGTCCAAAATTAGGCTATACAATGAAAATGAAAATTTAATCATCAACCTAAAATACAATTCCAAATTACCCTGGCCTGAGGGCATTGCCGAAACCGGCAGAACTATTGAGTTGGCCGATCCGTGCCTGAACATGCAAAACCCTGAAAACTGGCAGGCAGGCTGCTTAGGTGGGTCTCCCGGCCGGGGGCCTGTGGAATGCCATGAAAACCTGAACATCATTTTCACGGAATTCAATTACCGGTCATCAGGTTATTTTGATACCAAAGACTGGGTAGAAATTTTCAATCACGATACAGTAGCGGTTGATTTGGGTTTTTGGAAATTCAGGGATGACCACGGAAATCATGTTTTTTCGCTGCCTTATGGTTCAAAACTAAATCCGGGGGAGTTCCTCGTTTTGTGCAGCGATACGGTTGCTTTTCGGGAATATTACGATGATACTATCCGGGCCATTGGTAACTTTGATTTTGGATTGTCCTCCTCCGGCGACCACCTCCGTTTTTACGACCCATGGAATAATCTGGTTTCAGAAGTGGATTACCTCACCGATGCGCCCTGGCCGCAAAACATTTCAGGCACCGGAAGAACCGCAGAGATCATCAACATTGATGAAAATACAAACATGGCCGAAAACTGGCGTGACGGATGTCTGGGCGGCTCACCCGGAAAATTTCCCGATCCATGCCATGATACAGCATTGAT
>CAYNDN010000715.1:1423-2567 GCA_964395075.1 uncultured Lentimicrobiaceae bacterium
GATTTTGGTATCTGAAATCAATTGTCGCCCTCACCCTGTTTTTGACACCGAAGACTGGTTCGAGATTTTTAATAACGACACCATTGCGGTTTCACTGGCAGGCTGGTCCTTCCGGGATGCGGACACCAACCATATTTATCAATTCCCCGACGGCCTGATAATCCAGCCCGGGAAATACCTGGTGGTGGTTGAAGACAGCATAGCTTTCGCCGAAATCCACGATACCATCCCCAACTTCGTGGGTGAATTTAATTTTGGACTTTCCGGCGATGCCGATGAAATAAACCTTGTGGATCAGTTTGGGCAAACGATTGTGCAGATTGCCTACAAGTCTTCACCCCCATGGCCTGAAAATGATTTTGCCCCCGGGCGCACGCTCGAGCTCCTGGATTACAATGCTGATCAAAGCGATCCGGAAAACTGGTTTTTGGGTTGCTTTAACGGTTCACCCGGAAAAAAATATTCACCTTGCACAGCATCTGAAGAAGTAATCGTAACTGAAATAAAGTACGATTCGGATGAAAATACCGATAGTGGCGACTGGTTTGAGATTTTCAATTCAGGCAATGAACCCGTTTCCTTATATGGCTGGACTTTCAGCGATTCGGACCCTGAGCATAAATACCAGTTTACAGATGATTTACAAATATTCCCGGATAATTATTTGGTGGTTGTTCAGGACAGCACTGATTTTCTCGATGTTCATGATACCATTCCAAACTTTGTAGGGGAATTTGGATTTGGCCTTTCGGCTGATGGTGATGAAATCAATCTTTTTGATGGCTACAGAAATGAGATTGCTCAGATATCTTATCAAGCCTCAGCACCCTGGCCCGAAAACCCTTATTCCCCGGGAAGAAGCATTGAACTTATTGATTATTCCGGATCAACCAACGATCCGGCCAACTGGAAACTGGGTTGCCGTCTGGGTTCGCCAAGCGTAGCCTGGTTTGAGTGCGATGATGTTTCGGTGAATGAGATCGAAAAGTCCGGTTTCGTGGTGGAGGTGCATCCCAATCCATTCAGTGATAAAATCAGAATTGATGTCTGTTCGAACCGTATAATGTACTTCCAAATCCAGATCATCGACATGCATGGGCAGGTTATGAATAGCACCATAATCAGACCTGTATCAACAGGTGTG
>CAYNDN010000716.1:0-2559 GCA_964395075.1 uncultured Lentimicrobiaceae bacterium
TGCCATCCCGATTGAGATCATATACCCGAAACAGCGCCTGATAATGTGTGCTATTATTAACTAACTTAATTTTATCCAAAAAAAAGTCTTCAACCAGTTTTGTCGAATCAACCTGCATATCCACAGCACCGATAAAAAGAGAATCCTGCCTTTGATAGAAAACAAATACATCTAAAAAGCCATCATCATTAAAATCGATAAAAACAGGCTTTCTGGCTCCTTCGGGCAGGGCTCCGTTGAAGTTCCACTGACCGTCAGGAATTTTTTGATTCTTTATGATTTTAATCGCACATTGCGAAACATCGTTTTGAAAGTGGGAGATTATTTCTTCGGCACCATCCTTATCAAGGTCAAAGTAATATTGCACGGTATTTTTTCCATGCTTATCGGCAGGTTCATAAGCATAGGTTTCAAAACTGTTTTCATTAAAATCAAGGGGTAAGAGCAGGCTTGTGATCAAAGCAAACGGAATTGCTATCACGTAAGGATTAAATAGAAGCTTTAGGAGTTTTTCTTTTTGAAATTGGTTCAAAACATACAGGAATTTTTGAAATAGTTATTGGCAAAATTACAAAAAAGAGTTGGGTATTTGCATTTTATACCCAACTCTTTTTTGTATGATTAGTTATGGTTTAAAAACAGGCACTAATTTTCGCTCTTGAATTTGCGAAAAGCCTCATTGAGTTGTGGCAGTACTTTCTGCACATCGCCAATAATGCCATAATCAGCAGCCTGGAACACCGGAGCTTCGTTATCGTTGTTTACGGCAACAATTACTTTCGACGAGCTAACACCCGCCAGATGCTGAATAGCGCCTGAAATTCCCAAAGCAACGTAAAGGTTTGGGGCAACTATTTTTCCGGTTTGCCCCACGTGCTCGGCATGCGGACGCCAGCCCTCGTCGGAAACAGGACGCGAACAGGCTGTAGCTGCACCAAGAATTTCGGCGAGTTCTTCCAGTGGAGCCCAGTTTTCAGGGCCTTTTAATCCCCGGCCTCCTGATACGATGATTTCGGCATCATTTAGCAGGATTTTTCCGGTGGCCTTCTCCGCATTGATAACTTTAGTTTTAAATGCCGAAGCATCAACACCGGCGGCGAAGGTTTCAATGGCTGCATCAACAGGGTTATCAACAACACCAAAGGAATTTTGTGCAAGGCTAATGATCTTTACGGCTGATTTGATTTCAACGTCAGCGAATGCTTTGCCGTGAAAAACTTTTTTTGGAACTATAAAAGGGTCAAGGCTTTTGGGCAAACCGGTTGCGGCAAATACCATCCCTGCTTTAAGTTTTACAGAAACCCTTGGGGCAACAGCTTTTGCAGTATTAGAATTTGAGAATACCAAAACAGCCGCTTCTTCCTTAACTGCTGCTTCAGCAACGGTTGATCCAAAGGCCTGGTTTTCGAGTGTGTTGAAATTGTCATCGGTGCACGACAAAACTTTTGAAGCTCCGAATTTTCCCAGTTGTTTAAGTTCGTCATCGGCCACATTTCCAATGGATAGCGCTATGGCTTTTCCGCCCATTTGCTTTGCAATATCAGCACCATAAGAAACAGCTTCAAAATTTTGCTTTTTGAATTTGCCATCGAAATTTTCAGTATATATTAGAACGTTACGCATATTTTTATAATTTAATGATTTGACAATCAGATAATTTTAGCATCATTGTGAAGGAGGTCAACCAATTCGCCCACATTTTCAGGATCAATCATTTTGCAGGCTGCCTTTGGCTGTGGAGGTTCGTAGGATGTAAAAGCTGTTAACGATTCAGTCCCGGCAGCGTCAACAACCTTCAACGGCTTTTTACGGGCCATCATGATGCCACGCATCGATGGAATGCGGGGTTCTTTTGTTATCCCTTTCTGAACAACTGCCACAAAAGGACCATTAGGTTCAACAACCTCAAATCCTCCCGGAATTTCACGGTTAACCTTTACCTGGTCGGCATCTATTTCAAGTTTCGAAACGGAGGATACAGATGGCAGCCCTAAAAATTCAGATAGCATTCCACCCATAGCTGAACCGTTGTAATCCGAAGATTCGATTCCACACAAGATCACATCGAAGTTTTCGGCTTTAACCGCTTCAGAAATTTCGTATGCCACAGCATAGGCATCAGCAGGAGCAATATCTACACGAATGGCATCATCAGCACCAATAGCCAACGCCTTGCGCATGGTTGGTTCAGCGGCCTTCTCTCCCACAGTAATTACGGTAATTTTTTCAATTTTTCCACCTGAGCCTTCCTTCAACTCCAAAGCGCGGGTTAGTGCCAACTCATCCCAGGGATTAATTATCCACTGCACATTGGCCAGATCCACTGCCGATTTATCATCGGTGAGTTTGATCCGGGTTGTGGTATCAGGAACATTACTTACACAAACAAGTACTTTCATATTGATAGTTTTAAATGTTGATTTTATAAAATAGCAAAAATAAAACAATTTTAATTTTCAAGGGATTTGGTATTTGAACGGAGATGCATCAGGGTGATGGTTGCTCATATATTTAACTGCGGGTGTGTTTTCAAAATTTCAAAAAAAAAAAAGAAAAGAA
>CAYNDN010000717.1:0-2558 GCA_964395075.1 uncultured Lentimicrobiaceae bacterium
TGCAATTCGTCGCCTTCCTGGTTGTATTCAAGGCATTCTGTTACATCGTCGATGAGCAGATCGTCCCCGTTATCAATAGCTGCAAAAATTTTATAGTCAAGATAATTGGTTTTTACTTCATTTAAAACGAACTCAGTATAATCCAGTGTAAATACTGTTTCGTTGCCATAAAAGAACCAGCGCCAGTTGCCGGTTGGTTCCGGAATAAAGTGTGCACTCAGGTGAGCTTCAAAAATCTTTGGCGCACCCTGGTTTGGGTACCCATAATAACAATCAATTTGCGCATCTCGATTAAAAAGATAGGCCTCATCTTCTTCAAATTGGGGATTGGTCATAGTTCCTGTCCCGGTAATGGTAACTATCCGTAGCTCCACATTTCCGCTGGGGGTGTTACCAGTTGCGCTCACAGAGGCTGTGATAAACTTTTTATCTTCTTCTGCTATCTGGTAATAGCTCTGGCTGAGCTTGGCGAGGCTTGCATCATAGGACTCAACCACCTTTTCGATGGTGGCTTCGTAACTGTTGAACAACTCCATTTCAAAGTATGAGGTGTCGCGGTGTAACTTTGCAAACGGATAACCGGCATTGCTGTAGGTGTAGTTTATGGTTGCACCGATGTACCAGATGGCTGAGTCCACAATCATTCTTTCACCGCTTTTGTAATTGGCATGTTCGTGGATGTAAGCCACCTTTTGTTTAAAGTTTTCAATCCTGTTCAGGATTAATTGATCTGCACCTGTAATTTCCGGTTGCTCTGCGAGTCTTGCCGGTTCCGAAGATTCCTGCTTGCTGCAGGCGTTAAACATTACCGCGGATGTGATCATCAACGCGGCGAGAACTGCTGTGAAAAGTCTGAATTGTTTCATAGGATCAGATTTTTAGTTAATAATTATGTTTATTACTATGTGTGGAAAAAAATTTTCATTCTGTCAGATACTATGATTAAAAACAAGTTTTTTTTAAATTATTTTTGATATTTTTGTTTCCATTAAAAGAAGGCTTTTTGCGATTCTTTGAATCGAAGTCTATCTAGCGCGGAGCAATTATTGCTCCGCTTTTTATTTAAACTTGTTTTCAAAACTAATCCACGTACCAGATTCATCATACCTTACTTTTTTTAGCTCCAAACAAATTTCCTGTCATATGCTGTGTCCTTTTTCCAAATTACAAATGCATAAATAAGCAGTTTACGCATCCCGGCAACTATGCCTTTTCTTTTAATGTCAGGGGTTCGCTCACAAACTCTTTTGTACAATCTCTTTATCGATTCATTATGCCGACATGCTGACATTGCTGGCATGAATAAAGCCTGCCTGATACGCGAATTGCCCTTTTTGGTTATCCTGGTTTTCCCTTTAAATCGCCCCGATTCTTTAAACTCGATATCCAGACCGGCATAACTTACCAATTGCCTGATGCTGGTGAAGAGTTCAAAGCCATTGGTCTCGCTGGCTAAAATAACCGCTGTTTCAAATCCTAACCCGGGAATGCTTTCCAGCTTAGCCAGTTTTTCTTTCAATGCGGGATCCTTGTCAACAATTTTGATGAGCTTCTTCGTAATGGTCTCAATTGTTTTCTCATAAAATGCAATTTGCTTTTTCTTAAGATTGACGATTTCCTTTGATTTGTTGTGCGATTTGACCATAGCGTGCAACTGGTTTTTTGCCCTGTTCATTTCTTTTTTTACTGAAAGAAACTCTCTGCAAAAATCCCGAAGCTCTTTGTAAACAGGAGACATCGGCTTCCATTCTTCTACTTGCCGTTCAAGCCCAAAGCCAGCAATAATCTTCGCGTCAACCTTATCCGTTTTTGTTTTAACATTAAGACTTTTGGCGTAGCCTTTCATCTTATTGGCCAAAACCACCGATACGCATTCTTTTTTGCCATGAAGAAAATAGGCAAGATCTTCATAATAAATGCCTGTTGCTTCCATAACAAAACCCGAAGTGCATTTGTCCTTTTTTCGACCCAATGCCCACTGATAGAATTCGTTAAAACCAGCGCCCGTGTTTTTAAACGTTTTGGTACCTTTAATTACTACCTTTCCCGATTCATTTTTCACTTTGATACAAGCATGGAAATCATCCATCGAAATATCAATTCCAACTGCCATTTTTACAATGTTCATAGTTAATTGTTTTTTTTAAAGAAAGAATCCTTCTCCAAGGGTCTGTCCTCGTAAATATGCGGAATACAAGCGACATGGCGAGTTTCCTGGATACTATTCAGACTCATGAGAAGAAAAGCGGCAGGTGCAAAATCTGACAGACGATATACTTAAAAAAAAGTTATCTGGGTTTATTTGCTATTCCCGCCCCTTCTTCCTCAGTGTTTAAATAAATGCTGTTAACCATGAATATCTCAAAAATTATCGGGAAAAGGAAGATAAATTTTGTGTCTTTCTCCTGAAAAGCCCGGAGGCCATAGGCCGGAGGGCTTTTCAGGAGAAAGACAGTATTCCCTTTTGTGTTCCCTAAGATCAATTATAAAGCCTCAATGGAACAGGCCTTTTTGACTTATAATTCAATGAACTTTTCTTATTTTGCAAACATACGAGG
>CAYNDN010000718.1:0-2549 GCA_964395075.1 uncultured Lentimicrobiaceae bacterium
GGCCATAAACATTACAGCACAACCCATTGCTTTGGAGTTTCCAACAACTTGTCAAAGTTCCTACTTTGTTGATTATACTCAGTTTTGGGATGGACAAACATTTGTAACTTGTTTGCATGTATTAACCGGTCAAACTATACCTGCAAATGGATCCTATACATGGACACACCTTCATGACCTGGCACAGTCGCCGCTGTATCCGGGACAACATATTCTTTATGGCTCAGTCGATGAAATGTATTATCCTATGATTTCGAATAGCATTAGTATAGAAATAATAAATAGCTGGATTCAGCAGGATTTTGAAAATGAGAGTTTTTCTGATTACATGTGGGATTTACCCCTGATACAACAGGCGCATTCACAAGGAAAATTCTACTGGCAAACCTGGAATGATTTACCTGGTTCGGATGAAGACCCATTGGTTGATTGGGATTTTTCAGTATCTTATTCCAAGACACTTATGATTGAAAATGACGATGATGCTGTATTGCTGTTAGGAGATAAAGCTTCAGGAATTTGGGACCTCGGGTTTGAAATTTACGTTAGCGATAGCTCATTAGGATATTTTGATGTATTGCAGGATTTTAACGGAGACGAAAGCTTATGGGGCATGCAGGTTTACTTTGATACAGCCGGGACCGGTTACCTCAATGGGCCGGGTTTCCTCAAATATTTTACATACCCATATAATGAATGGATGGTTGTACAATGTCGGTTTGATCTTAATAATGACATGGTTCATGTTAAATTAAATCACCAGGACCTGCGCTCATGGAAGTGGAGTGAGGGACTAAGCGGGACAAGCAAGAAAAATCTTGCAGCAATAAATTTCTTTGGATGGAATGGCTGTTGCAATGCGGGATATTACATCGATAATATATCGCTTACTGAATCCGACGAAATATCAAATCGTTTGCTGGGTAGCTCATCAAGCATCTACTTCATCGAAAACAACTGGCTAAACCAGATTTGCGTTAACAACGAATTGAATACCGTAGCTTTTATCCACCGGAATAATGAGCATAATTTTGGTGGGCACAATGGCCAGCTTAGGTATGATATTTCTACAGATGACGGATTGAACTGGCAAACAGATCAGGGGGTACTGAATCCTTCGTCTGATACTGAACACAGGGCAGTTCATCCCCAGGTTTCATTGTACAACCCGGAAAATAATACCGATCCCGAAAATGCCCACTTGGTTTACTTTGCACCCTATGCCGACACCAACCAAATACAAGGCTTTAATTATGGAACTTATGCGCTGAACGAAGGCTCCCTGACCGAACATTACGATACAACCTTCGATTTTGAATATATCCCCGGTGGCATGCTGCAGGCCGAAAACGGAAAGTATTTTACTGTGGATAAAAAATATCCCGAATCAAGGCTCAGGGTTTTTAAAGGGGAATGGGAAGGGGGTGATGTGCAATGGGAAATCTGCGATTCCATCGATCTGGCCGAATCGGGCTATGATGTCTATTCATGGTCCGTTGCCTTTGCACCGGATAATACCACAGGTTGGATTGCTGCTGTCCAGAAGGTTATAAATTATAACAGGTTGGATGAAAAAATCATTGTATATCTGTCGAAAACCACTGATGGTGGAAACTCATGGAGTGACCCCAGTGCGCTGGATTTTGAAGCCTTTCCACAAATATCAGGTGAAATTCCTGATCCATACATTGCTTCAACAATTAGCAATCCTGATTTTGATTTAAGTGTGGATGCAAACGGAGATCCATATATATTGATTGACGTGTTCGCCAAGGAGCAATCAGAAAATGTTGTGCATAATGAAGTGTATCACAGATTATTTGCATTTAAATATCAGGACAATAACTGGATGGCAAACGAAATATGTGGCCTCGAAACTTATGGCTATAGTCTTTACCCTGATAATCATTGGATTTTGCGAAACCGGCTGCATATCTGCCGGAATGATTCAGCCGACCGGATTTTCTTTACCTGGACCGATTCCGACTCAACACATACCACAAATTATCTCAATTCTTTGCCAAACTTTTATGCTTTGGGCTATGATGTTAATGCTGATGAATGGACTGAAATAAAGTCTTTTACCAGGGGAACAGCTTATGATGAAAAGATTTTTGCAGCTACTGTTTCACCCATCGCAATCACTGGCGAAAATGCTTATGAAATCCCTGTGGCTTACGCGCAATTGAGTGAAAGTGGCCAGCCAACTGATCCTGTTGATTATTATTACCTGAATGGTGTTAATTTCGGTTTGGGAAACTGCCCGACAGCTTATGCGGGTGAGGATGCAACGATTTGTGATACCGATGATGGTTTCGAACTCGATGATGCTTTCGCCATAAACTATAGCAACCTGGAATGGGCAACAAGCGGTGATGGATTTTTTAGTGATCCCAATACGATGAATCCGGTTTATTATCCGGGTAATCAGGATATGAGCAATGGTGGTGCGGAACTGTGCCTGATAGCTTTTCCCCTGGCGGGTTGCACAGTGTCTGAAATGGACTGCTTAGTATTAACACTAATACCGGAACCAACCATCGACAACA
>CAYNDN010000719.1:0-2542 GCA_964395075.1 uncultured Lentimicrobiaceae bacterium
TGGAAGAAGAAATTTGCGAGGGAGAAATCTTCCAGCCATTCCCAATGTTGATGGAAAATGCAGAAAGTTGGTGGTGGTTCACCTATGGTGATGGTACCTTTGATGATGATTATGCACTGGAACCGGTTTACTACCCTGGCCCCGGAGATATCGAAAATGGCATGGCCGATTTGTGTTTGGTTGCATTTCCAATAGCACCCTGCGAAGGAACTTTTGAAAGCTGCATGACGCTCATAATCCACAAAAATCCTTTTGTGGATGCCGGCCCTGATGGCACCATCTGCGAAGACATGGACTATTGTTTTAATGAGGCCATTGCGCAAAACTGTTCTTCCATCCAGTGGTTTTCTTCCGGTGACGGGTTTTTCCTGGACGACCAAAACATTAATACCTGCTACCTGCCAGGCCCGATGGATGTTGAAATAGGAGGTGAGGTATTTTTAACTGTCGAAGGCCAACCGGAATTTCCCTGCTGGGTATTTGATTCGGATGATGTAATGCTCACCATCGTGAAAAATCCTGAAGTGATGGTTGAAGGAAACGAAATGGTCTGCGAAGGAGATGACGTTCAGCTTTTTGGAGCGTCCATATTTTCATTATCATGTACGTGGTATTCCTCGGGAAGCGGAACTTTTTCCGATCCCTTCAATGATTTTACAACCTACACCCCATCCCTGGAAGACATTCAGAATGGGTGGGTGGATTTATGCTATGACTGCCAACCGGTGTCTCCGTGCGGCCAGCCGGGTTTCGATTGTATTTATACAACTATTTTACAGCAACCCATTGTCGATGCCGGAGCAGATCAGTATATCAGTAGCGCAGACAGCGTAATTATCAACGGATATGCTGAAAATTATGAATTTGTGGCTTGGCAAACTGATGGTGATGGCGAATTTAATGATCCGTTGCAATTGTCAACGGCCTACCATCCGGGAGCCGGTGATATCCAAAATAACGAGGTGTCGCTAAATCTCATTGCCATTTCGGGCGATCCCTGCTATTTTGATGTGGATGATGGTATAACAGTTTATATTGGCGAAAACCAAATTATTGAACTCAACAATGGATGGAATGGAATATCAACCTACCTGTCGCCATTTTTAACGGAACCTGAGCTGTTTTTCCACCCGATTGAACAGCAATTGGTTTTGATGCAGAATTTCTCTCAAATCTATTGGCCGGGATATAACATCAACACCATCGGCACATTTAATCACGAATCCGGATATGCCGTAAAAGTAAGTAATAATGTTGATTTCCAGGTTCTTGGTATCGAATCCGAATTAACAACATTTGAATTTAGCGAGGGGTGGAACATTATGCCCGTATTCTCTAAGTGTCCGGTATCCGTGTTTAGTTTCCTGCCCGAAATGGGTGCAAGTTTTATGTTGGCTTACGAAATTGGTGGAAGTGCTGTACTATGGCCGGCTCAGGGCATTTATACCCTGCAAACTTTTTTGCCGGGAAAGGCTTATATGGTTCGTATGAATACGGGTAATTCCTTTACTTTTACGGGTTGTCCAAAAAATTCCTTACAGGTTACCCTGAATTACCTGGATGAAGGAAGTGAGATCATCGCTTCTCCCTGGGGTAAAGTGGTAAATACCAATGGCTATCATTTGGTGGGAGTGCCTGTTGAACTTGTGGATAATTTATTTGTGCCAGGAGATTTTATTGGCGTTTTTTCAGCAGAGGGGATTATCTGCGGGTTTGTTGAGGTTACAGAAAACCCTTCTGTCTTGATAGTAAATATGGATGATATTTCAACCGGGGTAAAAGATGGTATGGAGGAGTTGGAGGAAATGGTATTTAAAGGCTATAGTTGTAAAAAGCAACAGGCATTCACATTGGATGTGTCCTGGGATTTGAATTATCCGTCGCATGATGGTGTTTTTAGTAATAATGGTGTGTCGGTGTTGAAAAATTTGGAAATAGCCTCCGGTACTGATAAATATTTTGATCCTGAATCACTGCTTATATTCCCCAACCCAACCTCAGGAACGGTAAGCTTGTCGCGGATACATGCAGGTGATATTACTGTAATCAGCGTCCTCAATGCGATTGGAGAAAAAGTGCTTGTTGCAAAACAATTACAAAACAGGCAAGTTGATTTATCTGCGTTTCCTTCAGGTGTTTATTATTTCCGAATTACAATTGCTGATGAGATTATATCCAAAAAAGTCATTGTGAGGAAATAACCAACTTCATTCATATCGATAACTTGTGTTGCCATGTCCTTCCTTCGGGATGAATGCGGGAGATGAATGTGGAAGCGGCTAAGTAAAATTTTATTTTGCGCCTTTAGCTTTTACGAAAAGTCAGGATATCTGAATTTATTAAATCGCCGGTTGGTTTTTATAACTGTCTGACAGTTTAATGGTAATAAAGAACCAAAAGAAATTCGATATACCAAATTGCTTTTTGGGGTCCATCAGAACTGTCTGACAATTAAGAACCAAAAGAATTCGTTAATCCAAATTACTTTTTTGGGAACCTCTATCCTGATCTATTCATGAATTTCTATGAATTAATTACCCCG
>CAYNDN010000720.1:0-2539 GCA_964395075.1 uncultured Lentimicrobiaceae bacterium
GATGGCGAAGACGGCGTCGATGCGCAGCACCGCTTCCAAGGCGATCGGCGAGATTATACTTTTTACAAACATCTGGGGTGATATACATGCCGTCAACAAATCCAAAGGCTTTGTTTTCAGGTTTAATTATCTCGCCGGCAAAATGTTTTATGATTCCCTCAAGGTATTTTTCATTTAATTTTTTGGCACTCAATAAATTATAACGTCCTTGCACACCTGCATCCTGAATTCGGACAAGTAAAACATCACCTTGTTTCACTTTAGATAAGGATTTGTCGAATTTGCAATAACCCTGATCATGATCAAGGCCGATAAAGTTGAGGATTTTCTTTTCGGTATTCACATTTTCTACCACGACCTTGCGTGGAGTGATGTCACCAAAAATTATTTCATCACTTATCATTTGGTACTCTTCATACAGGTTGCTGTTGTTAGGCAAAACTTTTGCTGAATTGTACCATGCTTCTTCACCCCAGTTGGTTACCTCATCCGGGATGTTCCATTTATTTTCGAGGCAGCATTGTAATATTTGTGCAACTTCAGTTTTTGCCTGGTCATATAATTCCTGTTCAACAAGCATTGCTGCCAGTTTAATCCGAACTTCTAATCTTTTCTCGGGTTTGGCATGGCATTGCAAAGCGGTACTCAGGCAGGCAGTTTTCTTTAAAGTGTCATCGGCATAAGCCTGAGCAAACAATTCCCAAACCCAAAATTCTTCGGAATTTTCTTTGGCTCTTAATTTTAATATTTTGAAGCTTTTTCCGAAATCACCACTGGCGAGCAGCAACTTTACGTGGTAGTATGGAAGTTTTCGGTAATGTTTATTATGTTCGATTGCTGATTCAACAATGGGGAGTAATTCATGAATCTTCATTTTCAGGTCGGCAGCAGTATCCTCATCAGGGTCGTTCATTAGTGCGTTTATGAGGTGTTTGGCATAGCGGTTCAATCCCTGTTCTACCACGGCCATTATGCGTTTGCCGTCATTTTGCTTGGTGTATTTATAATCATCACGTATAAAACTACGCATGTCCCACCATGTGGCAAATTCGATGTATTTAGGTGATTCTTTCAGGGCTTTATGCATAGCTTTAAACAGGAATGAATAGGCTTTTGATTGCTTGCTAAAATGCAATTGCATGGTAACATCAGCCAGTTCTTCCATGCGCGCAATGTCGAAATCAGCATCTTTTGTAAATTCAAAGGCTGCTTTACCTATAACCCATAATAGTTGGTTCACAACCATTTTTTCTTCTGTCTCCAACCCCAACTCCACGAACTCCTGCAGATAATCAATAAATTCGTCAAAATACTCCTTGTCGGTACTTGCTTTCATAAAATCATGAAGTACCCAGGCAAGTGCTCGTTTTGACAGAGTCAGTGGACTTTCCTGTGTAAGCGATTCGTCTTCATCATTTTCAACTTCAACAGCAATTTCTTCAGGTGCCATCATAGAAGCAGCATTGAAGTTTTCAATGGCCATTTCATAAGCTTCGCTCAGGTTGCCTTCTTTCCTTAGTTTTTCTACCTCACTATACGACATTACTTTGTTTTGATTTGATTAAATTTTATTTTCCGAAAATCTATTTTCTTTAGGTACCGTTAGGATGGATTTTGATTATTTAATTTTTGAAAGATGGAATGAAAATCACGTCCGGTTGGATGTTGGAATACCTGCAGGTCGAACTCAGGAATAATAGCAAAGATATGGTCAAAAATATCAGCCTGAACAGCTTCATAATCGGCCCAGGCCTGCCTGGCCGAAAATACATATATCTCGATAGGCAGGCCGTTTTCGGTAGGCTGGAGTTGCCTTACAAGCATAGTAAGTTTGTTGTTTACATCAGGATGATTAAGCAGGTAGGCTTTAAGGTAGGCCCTGAAGATACCGATATTGGTTTGTCGCCGCCCGTTTACAAGAACTTTGGTATTTACCTTTGTTTCGGAATTGTATTTCTGAATTTCAATTTCCTTGTTTTCAACATAATCCCTGATATACTGGAACTGTTTGTATTTTTCCAGCATTGATCCGGTGCAAAATTTAATGCTGTTAACATCCAGATTAACCGACCTTTTAATTCGTCTTCCTCCTGATTCCTCCATTCCACGCCAGTTTTTAAACGAGTCGGAAAAGAGGGAATATGCAGGAATGGTAGAAATCGTTTTATCCCAATTTTGAACTTTTACCGTAGTAAGGGTAATATCGGTAACTGTTCCATCAGCTTCGTATTTGGGCATCGAAATCCAGTCGCCAGGCCTGAGCATATCATTGGCTGTGAGCTGTACACCGGCTACCAACCCAAGAATAGCGTCTTTAAACACTAAGAGGAGAACGGCCGAAAATGCACCCAGGCCACCTATTAAGATTATTGGGCTTTGGCCTATCAGTACGGAAATTATAGTAAGAAATGATAAAATGTAAACCAGGATTTTACCAACCTGAATATAACCTTTAATTGGTTTGGCTTTAGCAATATCATAATGGGTGTAAATGCTCAGGATTGAATCCAGGAATGCAACGGCTACCAGCATAATGATG
>CAYNDN010000721.1:0-2528 GCA_964395075.1 uncultured Lentimicrobiaceae bacterium
GTGTGGTCATGCCCGTCAATGAAATTCTGATCGGAGTATTGCGTATTTACTTCGGCAGGGATTATGATTTGCCTGATTTTGCTCCATCCCTGCTGGTTGATATCAAAATTCTGGAAACCTATACCGGCGTGTACAAATCTGATATGCTGCCGATAGATTTCACCATCAGCCTGGATGGGAACACCCTGATGGCACAGGGCACCGGACAGCCAGCATTTCCGCTGGATGCCATAGAAACTGACAAGTTTGAATTTTCACAGGCCGGAGTGGTTATCGAGTTTGTCCCCGAAGAAAACAAGCTGATCCTCACACAGGGTGGAAAGTCCTACGATATGAAGATAGAATAGGACTCCCCGATTAACCGAAATTAATTTGTAATAATGATACCTTGCTATAGCCAACAACATTACAGCGGGGGGGAGCATGCTCCCCTACCCTCTTCTCCGCTAAGTAAAACCTACCCACCATCAACAAAGAACCGTCATCGAGTTACGCCTATGAAACGAATTTTTAATTCGTTAAATCTACGAAATTAGATGACATGGAATAACCAGATGGGGAAAATTTCAGCACTAAAAGTATTCTGAAAGAGAATTGAATTATTGATTTTTCACGACAGTTTGATGAAAATTGATAATATTGTATACCAAAATCGTACAATTAATAAATACATGATCAACCCGAATTTAAAGTACACTGGCTGGCTGCTGCTTATCGTCCTGATTGCAGGATGTGCGGGTAACCAGGAAAAACAAAAACCAGATAAAAAAATGAACTTAAAAAAAGCTCTATTTGGGCAGGTAGATGATCAGCAGGTGTATCAGTACACCATCACCAACGAAAACGGAATGACCGTCAAAATCCTGAATTACGGCGGTATTGTCACGCATTTATTCATCCCTGATGGTGATGGCAACACAGTGGATGTGGTTTTGGGTTACGACAGCCTTGACGGTTACCTGGATGAAACGCCTTACTTTGGGGCAATTGTTGGGCGGTATGGAAACCGCATTGCCAAAGGGCAGTTTGATCTTGATGGCAAAACTTATCAATTGCCACTCAACGATGGCGCCAATCATTTACACGGGGGCATCAAAGGTTTTGACAAAGTAGTCTGGAAAGTGGATGATTTCATCTACCCCGACAGCGCCGGGATTATCCTTACCTATCTTAGTAAAGATGGTGAAGATGGTTTTCCGGGAAACCTCAGCGTAAAGGTTACCTATACCTTAACAAACCAAAACGAGCTGAAAATAGATTATGCAGCCTCAACCGATCAGCCCACCATCGTAAACCTGACCCACCACAGTTATTTCAACCTGAAAGGCCATGGAGAAGGCGATATCCTGGATCACCGGCTTCAGATTATGGCTGACAGATATATCCCGGTTGACCAAACCCTGATCCCCACCGGCGAACTCAGGGAGGTAAAAGGTTCAGCCATGGATTTCACCACACCCCATTCCATTGGCTCAAGGGTTGCAAAACTAGCAGGTGGCTACGATCACACCTGGGCACTGAACGGATACGCCGGGAAACAACTTTTCCTGGCAGCAAAGCTCACAGATCCGGAGAATGATCGCACGATGGAAGTTTACACCGACCAGCCGGGTATACAGTTTTATTCCGGCAACTTCCTGGATGGCAGCATCACCGGAAAGGAGGGCAAAGTCTACAAAAAACACTTCGGCCTGTGCCTTGAAACCCAGCATTATCCTGATTCTCCCAATCAGCCGGATTTCCCCTCAGTGGTGCTCAGACCAGGCGAAAAATACCAAACCACCACGATTTATAAGTTCGTGTTTTGACCTGAAACATTCACAAAATTTTCTACCCGAAGGGTTTAACGATACTATATATCCGATATCCGATGTGTGATCTGTGATATATTGATTGTACATTCCAGGAACAAGATGGTTTCAAGTTGGGAGGAAAAAATATCATACATCTTAAATCTGACACCGGATATCTGACATCGAAGAAATATCAGATGTCCGATGTGTGATCTGTGATATATTGATTGTATTGCTACGAAACAGCAGCAAGCCAGGACTTTAAACCAAAAACCTTATTTCCTTTTTTTAAACCTTAATAGAATATCGATTCTCAGCGGAAAACCCCAACCTTACCTTATTTTCAAACCCATTCAATAAGGTTAGGTTGCCGGCGATCATAATCCTCTTTTCTATTAAGGTTTCAGGAAATGATAAGGTTTGTCAATATCTGTGAAAAATATCATACATCTGACTTCTGATATCTGATATTAAGCATCCTCTCCTAACAAAAACTTAATCCAAAACACGAAATCATTTAACATGTATTATTTTGCTTTTTAACATTTCTTCACTATACTTGCAAAATATTCTAATCCCAAAACCGTGGTTGTAGTTATACCGGCCATATCAAAGTTTTCTTCAATCCTTTCTCTTGCAGGATGCAGGCAGGCATTGCTTTTGATGCTCGGGCCACTGTGCCGGCACAGCCTGCGGCCGCCCGCGTTCAGGGTATTAAAGGGAAGGATAGAGAAG
>CAYNDN010000722.1:0-1122 GCA_964395075.1 uncultured Lentimicrobiaceae bacterium
GCTTTTCATCGATGCCCGGGTTGATGGCTAAAATACTATCGATGCTTACTCTGTATTTTATGGCAAGCAGGTAAACAGATTCTTTATCTTTTGCCTGGTATTCAAACCAGTCGTTTGTGTTGTTTTGTTGTGTTTTTTGTTGGGGTTCAACGTCACTTTTTCTGACAGGTATTTTGATGAAAGCCCCTGTTTTTAAACCATCAGGCAGTCCGTCATTGGCTGCTTTAATTTCTTCAACTGATACGTTATATTCCTGCGAAAGGCTGTACAAGGTTTCCCCTTTGGCCACCCGCCTGTAGTTCATGCCTTCATCCTGTGTTTTGGATTGTTCTGCTTTGGCAGGACGAACAGGGATTTTAATTATTTCGGTTGGCCTGATCCTGTCGGTAAGTCCGTAATTGGCTGCGGTGATATCCTCGATTTTTACATGATATGCCCTGCTGATAGATGATAACGTTTCACCTTTTCTTACTTCATGCAGGTAATATTCAACACCATTGATTTCCTGGGTGATGTTGGACCGGGAAACATTCTGAAAATCCTGGGAAAAACCGGAAACATAAACTCCCAGTAACGTGATGAAGATCAGCAATCGTGGAAAACTCATTTCCTTATGGTTAAGTTTTGATTTGTGCTTGTATCCAATACCAGAAAACAGGTTTTGAACAGTTTTATTTTATGGATTACATTATTCCCATTCGATGGTTGCAGGAGGTTTCGAGCTGATGTCGTAAACCACCCGGTTAACTCCTTTTACTTTGTTGATGATGTCGTTGGATACCTTTGCCAGAAAATCGTAGGGAAGCTGCGACCAGTCTGCAGTCATGCCGTCCGTAGATTCAACTGCCCGGAGTGCTACCACATTCTCATAGGTTCTTTCGTCGCCCATCACACCAACTGACTGTACCGGTAATAACACTACAAGTGCCTGCCACACATCATCATATAATTTATGATCTTTTAATCCCTGAATAAAGATGTGGTCAACGTCCTGCAAAATGCGAATGCGATCCTCATTAATTTCTCCAAGAATCCTGATTCCAAGTCCCGGTCCTGGGAATGGATGCCGGTTCAGGATTTCGGGTTTTAACCCCAATTCTTTACCAACTCTTCTAACCTCAT
>CAYNDN010000722.1:1132-2524 GCA_964395075.1 uncultured Lentimicrobiaceae bacterium
AAAAGTGCATTCAACGGCTCAACCACTTTTAATTTCATAAAATCAGGTAGTCCGCCCACATTGTGGTGGGATTTGATGGTTGCCGAGGGCCCCTTCACCGAAACGGATTCAATCACATCCGGATAAATCGTACCCTGCGCCAGCCATTTCACATCCTGAATTTTGTGGGCTTCATCATCGAAAACCTCTATAAAGGTGCGCCCGATGGCTTTGCGTTTTTCTTCCGGATCGGTTTTTTCGGCCAGGGCCTTGTAAAACTGATCTGCGGCCCGAATACCTTTTACGTTGAGGCCCATATCTTTGTAGGCTTCCAGCACCGTTTCAAATTCGTTTTTACGCAACAGGCCGTTATCTACAAAAATACAATGGAGGTTTTTTCCGATGGCTTCATGGAGCAGGAGTGAGGCCACCGAGGAATCCACACCGCCGGAGAGCCCCAGCACAACCTTATCGTTGCCCAGCTTTTCGCGAAGTTGCCCGATGGTAGTTTGAGCAAAAGATGCCGGTGTCCAGGTTTGTTCGCAATTGCAGATATCCACAACAAAATTCTTCAACAAAATCATGCCTTCTTTGGAGTGGTAAACTTCGGGGTGGAACTGAATACCGTAAATTTTTTCGCTGCCTGCCTGGTATCCGGCCACCTCCACATCGTTGGTGCTGGTGATGATGTGATAATCTTCCGGCAGGCTCAGAATAGTATCGCCATGCGACATCCACACCTGGCACCCGGGTGTCATGCCTTTCAGCAATTCATTGTTCAGGTTGATGTGCCGGAGATTTGCCCGGCCGTATTCCCTTATTTTTGAAGGCTCAACAGCACCGCCGTTTTGTTTGGCCAGGTACTGAGCGCCATAGCAAACCCCGAGCAGCGGAATCCCTAATTCGAGAATGTTTGTGAGAACCGGTTCCGGAGCACCGTCATCCAAAACCGAATGGGGGCTGCCAGACAGGATTACCCCTTTTACGTGATCGAGCGAAGGAATTTTGTTGTACGGATGGATTTCGCAATATACGTTGAGTTCGCGTACCCGCCTGGCAATGAGCTGCGTGTATTGCGATCCGAAATCGAGGATCAGTATCATCTTTTGCATGCGCGCAAAAATAGTATAAAGGTGAATTAGAATTTATGGTGTTGATAGAAAGTAAAATGTTTTTATTTGCAAATGGTTTCGACTGGTAGAATTTGGGCCAACTTTTTTTCCGGTTGTTATTCTTAATAATGATAATGAATGAATAACCTAATTCTGAATAATGACGTTTTTAAGTGATTGATTTATAATATTTAAATAATTGTTGGTTTTTGATAAATATAGACCTCTCAGTTGCAAGCTCCTTCGAGGTGACAATGTTAACGTTTTTATGTTAGAGTGGCGGATGGCGGGCGCGGAGCGC
>CAYNDN010000723.1:0-2524 GCA_964395075.1 uncultured Lentimicrobiaceae bacterium
CAAAAAAGGAGATATATTTTAAACATGTATCATCTTTTAGCTTATCCAAGTTGTCAAGCAAAATTTCTAAATTATTGCTGAAAAGCACGAATTATTATGTTTTGGACGCAACCAATTTTTTGATACGCTCATCTAATATTAAACTTTCAAAATCGTTCTTTGAGGTAATTGACTACTTTTGTGTGAGAAATGTAAGTTGTAAAGTGCTAAATTACAGGAACTACTTTGGAGTTGAAACAAATCATCGAAGGCTGCAAAAACAATAGAAGCAGGGCTCAGGAAGCCTTGTTCAATTTGTATGCTGATGAAATGTTTGCAGTATGCCTTTATTATTCTCCCAATCATGCCGAGGCTGAAGACTCACTGCACGAAGGATTCCTTAAAGTATTTCAGAATATTGGCAGTTTCAAAGGGGAAGGTACAATAAAAGGATGGATCAGAAGAATACTTATCAATACTGCCCTTGAGAAATTCAGGAAGAAAAACCCGATGTATGTGCTGGATAACGATGATTATGCACAGGTTGAGGACATCGGCAGTGAGGATGCCATCAGTAATATTTCTGCAGATGACCTGATTAAGTTAATTCAGGAACTATCACCACAGTACAGAATGGTTTTTAACCTGTATGCCCTTGAGGGGTTTTCGCACAAAGAAATTGCTGCCAAACTGAATATTTCGGAAGGTACCTCCAAATCGAATTTGGCAAGGGCAAGATCAATACTTCAAAAAAAGGTAAAAGCGTTTTTTTATGTTTCACCACAAAAATTAAATGTCAGCGAATAAAAACCATATTGATACTCTGATTAAGCAAAAGCTGGACGGCCATAAGGTAAAGGCCCCGGAGCAGTCATGGAGCAGGCTAAATGCCGACCTTCACGCACCAGGGCGCTCAGGATTTTTCTGGATCTCCAGGTCTGCTGCTGCAGTGATTTTGCTTTTGATTGCATTTGGAGCGGGTTATTATTTTTCTGAATTCAATAGAAGTGAAAATAATAATTTAGCTGAAAACACCCGGTCAGATAAATTTATAACACAAGTTGACAAAGAGGCACATGAACAGGATGTGGAGAGCCAAAATCCAGCAGAAGAACCTGCTGCAGACACCCAAGAAGTTTTAACTGCCGAAGAACCGGTTGAGGAAAGCAAAACCGAAAATAGCTTTTTTGTTCAGCCGAACGATATCGTTCCACAAATTGATAATACTGAATCTTCAAAAGTAGCTGAAAATATTCCAAAAAAAATTCTTCATGAAGAACAAGCGGATGCTAATAATCTGACTCAGGAGGGCACTGCGCCATCAGAAAATCCTGAAACCACTACTACTCTGACAGAGATGCAGGAAAACACAAAACCTGTTGTGGAACAAGAAAAAATCTCCATCCCAAAGGATGAGGTACCTGTAATGTCTGATGAAATGCTCCACGAAATGCTACTTTCAGGACAGGATGATCTGGCGGCAGGATTTTCAGGGAAGAAGGATCGTAAAGCAATTTCGAAGTGGAGTATCGGAGGGCGGCTTTCTCCCGTCTATTCTTACAGAAACCTTTCGGGTGATGCTTTTGAAACACCGGATGAGTCGGTAAATGCGGGATATTTTGATAGCAATGAGCAAGGCATTACAACCATTGCCGGAGGTATCAGCCTGGATTATCAATTTAACAAAAGGTTAAGCCTCGGTTCAGGGATGTATCTTTCGAGGATTGGCCAGCAAAATAATGATGTACTGGTATACAATGATCCGCAAACTTCCGATATGTTTAAGCTGGCCACCTCAAGCGGTACAGTTACTATCAACCCCGCGAATTTTGAAAGTGTGATTGCCGATCAGCCTGCCTCCCCAAAAGATTCAATCCCCGGCGATTATATTGTTGGTGGTAGTTTTGTGCAAAATCTCGATTACCTTGAAGTACCGCTGGTACTCAAATATAAAGTTATCGACAATAAACTTTCAGTGAATGTTTTGGGTGGTTTAAGCCCTGGTATCCTTGTGAATAACCGTTCCTATTTTAGTGTTGAAGGCCAGAAACTGCAAACAGGCACAACAGAAAATATTGAACACTTCATTTATAACAGTATTGTAGGGCTTGGTCTTGAATATGCCATCAGCAAAAAACTGGCATTTAGTATGGAACCATCATTCAAATATTCATTGAGTCCGGTTAACTCCCGAAGTGATCTCAGGTATCACCCATATTCTCTATCTGTTTTTACCGGTATCAGCTATCGCCTCGACTAATTGGTGTGTGTCTATAAAGTTGGCTAAATCTTTTTTTCGAATGCTATCGGTATAACCAGGGCAAACGTATTTAAAATTACATTCAAAGATTATCCAGAATTACCGCAGGCTTTAGCCTGTGGATCACAGAGCAAAGGATCATCTGGTGAGGAGGCAAAGGGCTAAAGTGCTGTTTAACCCACGTGGTAATTCACCTATAACGCAGCTATTTTGAGAGCAAGTCTTTCATCCCTTAGTATGCTGTGGTTTGAATTTTTCACACGCCTCGAATTTGAACTTTATAGA
>CAYNDN010000724.1:0-2523 GCA_964395075.1 uncultured Lentimicrobiaceae bacterium
AATATTAATAACCTGCTTCGGATTGCACCCAATGCCAGGGTGGTTGGTTCAGGAAATGCGATCCGCTACCTGCGCGATCTGATGGGCACAGATTTTCCTCACATCATTGTAAAAAATGGCGATACACTTGACCTGGGCGATAAAACCCTTAAATTCATCAGTGCACCAAACCTCCACTGGCCCGATACCATGTACACATACCTCGAGGAAGATAAAATCCTTTTTACATGCGATTCGTTTGGGGCACATTTTTGTGATCAGAAAACTATTTTTGAGGATGAAGTTGAACGCGTGGAAGAATATCATGATTCATTCAAATATTATTTTGATGTAATCCTGAGGCCCTACAGCAAATTTATGCTTAAAGCGATCGAAAAAATTGACGGCCTCGATATTGAAATGGTTGCGACGGGTCATGGTCCGGTACTGCGTCAGAACTGGAAAAAATACGTTGAGCTTTCAAAATATTACGCCGAAAAAGCTTTGGTTGAGCCAGAAAAGCCGGTCGTTTTTATTCCTTATGTGAGTGCCTACCAGAAAACAGGTATGGTAGCTGAACTGATTGCCCAGGGTATTCGCGAGGCCGGCGATATACATGTGGATGTTGTGGATATTGAAATGTCGCCGCTTGGCGAACTTGAGCAGCATATTACCCATGCTTCGGCATACGTGATGGGTTCGCCCACCATCAACCAGAATATTCTGCTTCCGATTTATAAATGTTTTGCATTGATCAATCCAATTCGCGATAAAGGTAAGCCGGCAGCAGCATTTGGCTCTTATGGATGGAGTGGCGAAGCCAAAACCATGATCCGCACAAACCTCGAAAACCTGAAGTTGAAGGTTTTCGATGAGCAGATGTTTGTTAAATTCACTCCCGATGAGGAAGAAAGTGCCAGGGCCATTGCCTTTGGTAAAGCTTTTGGTGAAACACTCATTTCACACAATAATTAAATGAATCCTGCCGTTTGTTTGCAGGGTAATATTTTGTTTTCATATGTTTAGAGTGGCTAAGTCGAAGTGGTTTTTAAACCTTTAGGCTTAGCCACTGTTTTTTAAGATGATTAACAGAAACCGGCATTGATACAAAGATTATTTTCCATAAGCATTTTGGCTTTTACCCTGCTTGCTTTTTCATCCTGCAGCCTCGAAAGGAAGCTGGCTAAGGAATTTGTTGAGAACAATGACTCCATTGCCGTTTTGTTATTTCCTCCTGATTTCCTTTTCAAAACAAATCTTAAAACCTGGTCTGCCGGCGATATTGATGAACTGGATCCAATGGAGCAGGAAGCAAGGTTACTCGACAGCAGTAAATTCCTGAAAAACACCAGCGATACAATTTTCATTGGCCGTTATATGAATGCGCTTCAAGCCGGCCTGGTTAAATTTGGAATTTATACCTATGACGATGGCGAAATAATTGAGTTTATGTCGCTTGAAAGTTCAGCTTTCCAGGTTTCGGTAGCGCAGTTGGAACTTGAAGAGGGGATTTTTGAATATCGTGCTGAAGAAGTTTTTGATACTACATTGTATTATGAGGATTTTTATCTCGACCAGGTAAGCATTAATAGTTGGTTCGAGATTTCAAAACTCAACGATCAGTTTGGTGTGAACAACGTTTTGTATGCAAGTGATTTTGTTACCGAAGGTTTGGAGGGCAGGTTTACTTCAAATATTTTTACCGGGGAGGTCAGGTTTAAATACAATATTTTTCCCCTTGAAACAGAGGATATTTACACCCTGGCCGCAATCTCCGGCGAAAGGTATGCCGAGTATATTTTTGATTACCTTATGAACCGCTACATTTTCATGAACTTTCCTGAAGGTCAGCAGCCATCCATCTACCTGCGTTACGATATTGATGCCGGCGTGTTTTATCCCGCACACGAAGACAGGTTTATTTTTTTGGATGAATGATGGGGGGGAGTGATGGAAGGTTTGAAGGTCCCGATAGCTATCCCGGGTGATTGGAATGATGGAAGAATGGTTTTGTAAACAAATGATACATGTTTAAAATATGTCTCCCTTTTTAGTTTTGGCTTGTCCAAGTTGGGTAGGTCAACATGAATAACGAAGTGAGACATCTACACTTTCAGAACTCCTGACCTGATTTTGATTGTCAAGCAATTACATAAGTTGGTTCGTAAAACACACTGTCGTAAAAATAGATTTCTCCATCCAAAACCCCACTTCGTTGCATTTTGTCAGTCGAAATGACGATGTTGAATTTTTATTGGGCTGGGCTTGGAGGGGGGCGCCAAGCGCCACCCTCCAAGCCCCTGCCATTTATATATCATATCGTATGTCATTTCGACTGAGCGAAGCGAGGGAGAAATCTAAAAGTTGCGACAATCACCAATACGATGGGTCAGGATATCTGAATTTGTGCATCTTTTAAAACTACAATATTTTTAATCACAGCCATAAGGAATAACCCAATAACGAATAACCCTCCCCTCCCTCCAACCTAATGCCATTAACTTAAGCAAAAATAAAACATATTTTAAAGGCACCTGATTTCGT
>CAYNDN010000725.1:0-2518 GCA_964395075.1 uncultured Lentimicrobiaceae bacterium
CTCACGCTCTCCTCGGTGGGCGTGGTGATGGCCTCGTCGTAGGCGTTGGTGTGCAGCGAGTTGCAGTTGTCGTAGATGGCATAAAGCGCCTGCAGTGTGGTGCGGATATCATTGAAGTCGATTTCCTGCGCGTGCAACGATCTGCCGGAAGTTTGAATGTGATATTTTAGTTTTTGCGACCGTTCATCAGCGCCGTATTTTAGTTTCATGGCCTTTGACCAGATCAGCCTTGCCACTCTGCCCATCACGGAGTATTCCGGATCGATACCATTGGAAAAGAAAAACGACAGGTTGGGAGCAAATTTGCTGATGTCCATGCCGCGGCTGGCATAGTATTCCACGTAGGTAAAACCATTGGCCAGCGTAAAGGCTAGTTGCGATATCGGGTTGGCACCCGCTTCTGCAATGTGATATCCGGAAATAGAGACCGAATAGAAATTCCGCACATTGTTGTTGATGAAATATTCCTGAACATCGCCCATCACCTTCAGTGAGAAATCTGTAGAGAAGATACAGGTGTTTTGCGCCTGGTCTTCTTTTAGGATATCGGCCTGGATGGTGCCCCGAACGGTGCAGATGGTGTCTTTTTTAATCTTTTCATAAATATCTTTTGGCAGCACCTGATCGCCGGTAACGCCAAGCAGCATCAACCCCAGTCCATCGTTGCCTTTTGGGAGTTTGCCCTGATATTCCGGCCTGTTGGTTTTGCGTTGTTTGTAGATGCGCTTAATTTTCTCTTCAACCTCAGCTTCCAGTTGGTTTTCTTTAATGTAAATTTCGCACTGCTGATCGATGGCAGCATTCATAAAAAATCCAACCATGGTAGGAGCGGGGCCGTTAATGGTCATTGAAACCGAAGTTTTTGGATCAGCGAGGTTGAAGCCGGAATACAGTTTTTTGGCATCATCCAAACAGCAAATAGAAACTCCTGAGTTCCCGATTTTTCCATAAATGTCAGGGCGTCTGTCCGGGTCGCGGCCATAGAGGGTCACCGAATCAAAAGCCGTTGAAAGCCTGCGCGCCGGCATGTCGTAAGAAACATAATGGAAGCGTTTGTTGGTGCGCTCAGGGCCGCCTTCGCCGGCAAACATCCTTGTGGGATCTTCACCTTCGCGTTTAAACGGAAAAACGCCGGCAGCAAAAGGAAATTCTCCCGGTACATTTTCGCGAAGATTCCATTTCAAAATATCTCCCCAGCCGGTATATTTTGGAAGGCTGATTTTTGGAATCTGAAGATGCGATAACGATTCAGTGGTGGTTTCTACGCAGATATCCTTACCGCGAACCTGATAACAAAATACCTTTTCCTGAAGGGCTTTTTTCTTGCCCTCCCAACCTTCGAGGATTTTCAGATTGTGCGGATCCAGGTTTAAAGCATTTTTATCATATATCTCCTGAACTGAATTGGCCAAATCCTCATTCCCGTTTTCCCGGGCCATTTTTATGGTCTCATCCAGGGCGAAAAGCTTTTGTGCAATTTCGCGCTGTTCTTCAGACCACGTATTGTAATTTCTCACGGTTTCTGAAATCTCAGAAAGATATCTTATCCGTTTTGGCGGGATGATGAATATCTTCTCCGACATTTCCTCGGTGATCAAAATATTGGATTTCAGGTCAGCGCCGGTTTTTTCAACGATCTTTTCCATCAATGCTTTGTAAAGCGCATTGGTACCCGGATCGTTAAACTGAGAGGCAATGGATCCGTAAACGGGCATGGCATCAGGATCCTGATCAAATAATTGATGATTCCGCTGATACTGTTTTTTCACATCGCGCAAAGCATCCAGCGAGCCTCTTTTATCGAATTTATTCAGTGCAATGATATCAGCAAAATCGAGCATGTCAATCTTTTCAAGCTGCGTTGCTGCACCATATTCGGGCGTCATCACGTACATCGAAACATCGCTGTGATCGATGATGGCCGTGTCGCTCTGGCCAATTCCTGAAGTCTCCAGAATGATAAAATCATATCCGGCAAGTTTCAGCAGGCAAACGGCATCTTTCACATAATTGGACATGGACAGATTGGCCTGACGCGTGGCCAGCGAGCGCATATAAATCCGGTTATTGTTGATGGAGTTCATCCTGATGCGGTCGCCAAGCAGGGCGCCACCGGTTTTTCTTTTGGACGGATCAACGGAAATAATGGCCAATGTTTTTTCGGGGAAGTCATCCAGGAAACGCCTTACCATCTCATCGACGAGCGAAGATTTTCCGGCGCCACCTGTGCCGGTGATACCCAAAACAGGGATATCTGCACTGCAGGCCTCGGGTTGAGACTTTAAAAATTCAGTTGTGTTTTCAGGAAAATTCTCAACTGCTGATATAACCCTTGAGATGTGAACCACATCTTTACTTTTGATTTTCTCAATATCAGGAACGATGCCCTTTCCGGTGGGATGGTCAGATTTTTCAAGCAGGTCGTTAATCATGCCCTGCAGTCCCATTGAGCGGCCGTCGTCCGGTGAGTATATTCTGGCAATACCATAATCATGCAGTTCCTTGGCTTCTTCGGGCA
>CAYNDN010000726.1:0-2514 GCA_964395075.1 uncultured Lentimicrobiaceae bacterium
GTTTTAATTTACTGGAAACTGCAAACTGCCGACTCCCTGCGTCGCCAAAAGCCAATCGTTTTTAAACAGGTTGGCTTTTGTTTTTTAGGGTGGCAGCTTTTTTATAGTTTTACAAAAAATCATTTAGCAATATGAAAATTTTACCGGTAGAAAAAATCAGGGAAGCTGATGCTTACACCATTAAAAATGAACCCATAAATTCCATCGACCTGATGGAACGGGCGGCCACCCAGTGCTACAAATGGATCAGAAAAAAAACAGATAACAAACAGCCGGTAAAAATTTTCTGTGGGCCAGGCAACAACGGCGGCGACGGATTGGTTGTGGCACGCTTACTTACCCGGAAAAACTATGATGTTCAAGTTTTCATTGTAAGATTTACTGAAAAAGGTTCCGCTGATTTCAACATCAATTTGAAAAGGCTAAAGGAAGTTGAGTCGATCGAAATATCCGAAATCAGAGATGGCGATCCGCTACCTGATATGGCAGCAGGCGACCTGGTAATCGATGCCATTTTCGGATCAGGCTTGAGCAGGCCTGTTACAGGATTCACAGCTCAACTCATCAATTTGATCAACAAGTGCGGGGCTATCACTGTCGCAATCGACGCACCATCAGGGTTGTTCAGTGACGAAAATTCAACAGAAAAAAAAGGTGCCATCATCGAAGCCGATTACACACTGACTTTTCAACTTCCAAAGCTGGCATTCCTTTTCCCTGAAAACGATAAATTTGTGGGTAAATGGACTGTCCTTCCTATCGGGCTGATGGAAGATTACATCGATGGAGCTGAAGCAAAGAACTATACAATTTCACGGGATGAGGTTGGTCAATTATTGAAGCCACGCAACAAATTTGCGCACAAGGGTACTTTTGGGCATGCACTGCTTATTGCAGGTGGCTATGGCAAAATGGGAGCTGCGGTTATGTCGGCTAAAGCTGCATTGCGATCGGGTGCCGGACTGGTAACTGCTCATATTCCAAAATCTGGCAACCAGGTGATCCCAACAGCACTGCCTGAGTGCATGGTAAGTATTGATGATCATGATGAGGTTTTTACAAAAGTTCCGGATTTGGGCATGTTTAATGCCATTGGTGTTGGACCCGGCCTTGGCACAGAAAAGAAAACGCAAAATGCTCTGAAAATGCTTATCCAAAATGCACAGATACCCATGTTGTTTGATGCAGATGCTATCAACATTCTTGGCGAAAACAAAACATGGATTTCTTTTATTCCAAAAGGCAGCATCTTTACTCCACATCCCAAAGAATTTGAAAGGCTTGTTAACAAATCCATCCACAATTTCCAAAGACATGAAATGCAGCGGCAATTCTCAGTAAAACACCATGCGTATGTTGTTTTGAAAGGAGCGCATACCTGCATAACCACCCCATCCGGAGAATCATTTTTTAATACCACAGGAAATCCGGGAATGGCTACGGGCGGCAGCGGGGATGTGCTTACAGGAATTATTCTGGGGCTGCTTGCCCAAAATTATCACCCAAAAGAAGCAGCCATTCTTGGGGTTTACCTGCATGGCCTTGCCGGTGATATTGCTGCAAAACGTCAATCTCAGGAAGCATTGATGGCCGGAGATATAACGGAGAACCTGGGAAAGGCATTCAGAAAAGTTTAGTGGTTTACATGTTTTAGTTTCGAAAAACTTTTACACATTCTCTAAAAAGCTCTTAATAATGAAGTATTTTTGACCAAATCATTGAAAGTTATTAAATTATGAGTTGGGAAGAATATATACCATCTGAAATTTCAGATCTATATGAGATTCATGATTTTAGACATGCGTCTGCTATTTTTGTTAATGAGTTTCCTGATCAATTTGAAGAAATCTGTAGTGTTTTAAAATCGTTTCGTTTTTCATTGGAGGACATTCAGAAAGCTGGTGGCAACGAGAGTGCTATTCCGAAAAAATTTTCAGAATTACTTCGTCCTAAAAACTGGATAGAACAAAAGTTAAGAGCTAAACTTGTGGTTGATGATGATGTTTTAAGCGTTGATACTCACAAAATTGATTATTTAAAGGGAAGGATTGCTTTTGACCTGGAGTGGAATAGCAAAGACCAAACTTTCGATCGTGATTTATATGCATTTCGTGCTTTTTTCGAATATAATAAAATTAGTCTTGGCATACTCGTTACCAGAAGCAATGAATTGGATACATGGTTTAATTCTTTAGGATCTTATGTTGATAAATACGGAACACAAAGATTATATAAAAGTAAGTATGGCGCAAGCACAACTCATATGGGTAAGCTAATACCAAGAATAAGAGCAAACAGGAATGGCGGGTGTCCAATCCTGGTTTTTGGAATAACTACCAAACTAATAACAGAAAGGCCATAAAATGATTGTTAGTGAAGATTTTAAAACATTTGCTGAAGAAAAAAAATTTGCGACCATCCTAGCAGATCCACCTTGGCAATTTCAGAACAGAACCGGAAAAATGGCTCCTGAACATAAGCGGCTTAGCAGGTACACAACGCTTTCTCTGAGAG
>CAYNDN010000727.1:0-1318 GCA_964395075.1 uncultured Lentimicrobiaceae bacterium
ATTTTGTTGGGAACATCGGCACTTTCCTGTTCCCAGCGGCTTGCCGAAACCACTACCTCATCAAGGTATACCTGAGAACGTTCCAGGCTAACCAGAAAATTCATTTCAGAAAGCTGATCCCAGGAAAGCAGTTTGGCCTGGTAACCTACCGATCTGATCCTGATATCCTCAGCCCCGTCGAAAGCACTGATCTCGGCCTGCCCTTTTATATTTGTAATGGCCGATGCATTTTTGGATAAACTAAAAATGGTAACATATTCGAGCGGCTGCAGCGTAACGTTATCTATTACCATAAGTTGCTGAGCATGAATTAGCGCCCCTGAAAATAAAAAAAGAATTATAAAATAAAGGTATTTCATTGTAAATAAAATTGAAATTTAAGATTGGAATCTACACAGGTATTGGCCTGGAATGATCCCATAAAAACACTTCCCAATTACATGCCATCAACTTATTAACCTCGACTATGCCCAAAAAAAGTAAATTACATGGCTGCATCCGGCAAGGTGCGTCAACTCATTTTTACTTTTGAGGTTATCAATTATAAATGGATGATGTATTGGATAAAAAAACTAACCTTGGATGAAAACCACAAACTTTGGGGGAGGTGATTCCTGATGAATGAATTGATCGTGCAGACGAAACAAATAACCGGTATTCATTTCTTCAACAGGGGGATTTATATGCGGTAAGCGTGATTCGGTATCAGTAAAATACCAGTTTGCCGATATCTGATGTTTATTGTTATTTCTGTTTTGACCACCTCCCAGTTCATCGGCAACCATGCGGTTCAGGTTTTTAAAAATGATGGTTTCCTGTTTATCATGAAGACAATGATAAACCAAAATATCACCATCCTGACTTGTTTTCACGATATCATACATTTGACCGTCAAGGATAAATTCATGGTCATCCACCCATTTCAAAGTGGCTAATTGATGATCATCAAATTTAAAAACCGTCAGTTCTGATTCGGGCACACCGGCTTTGATACGCATTTTAATCTCTTGTTTGATTTCCTGCTGCCTGAGTTTTAAAAGCAAAAACACGCCTACAGCCTGAAACAGGAAAATCATCACCAATGCTATAATACCGGCTCTTTTCATCGAAGGGGCAAAAATAGTGTTTTCTGTTTTTTTAGTTCAAATATTAGAATAAGTCTTCTCTGGAAATAACTTTGGCTTTCAGTAACTCACGAATAACAATTTCGGTAAGATCGCTTTTAAAAGCAAATTCATACCTGATGTCCATCACATAAGCTTTAAGGCGCATCTTGAGGTATGACCGCCGCTCTTTAACTTCATTGAAAAACAATACT
>CAYNDN010000727.1:1328-2495 GCA_964395075.1 uncultured Lentimicrobiaceae bacterium
CGGTTTTTTAAGGAAAATATATTGTGAAACCTGGGCAGCTTCGATGGCAATTTTTCGCACTACCTGGGTATCCACATCAATGGGAAGATAAATTTCTGCAACTACCTGGCAGTTGAGTTCACCACTGTTTGAGTTTGAAACTGCCGAATTAACAAGCTCAGAATTCGGAATGGATACCATCGAATCATCTGCAGTAACCACACGTGTTGCCCGGAGGCCTATTTCAATAACCTCGCCATAGTGCTTTCCGGTATCTATTTTATCACCCACCTGAAAAGGCCTGTCGAGCAAAAGGGCTATTCCACCAAAAACATTTTTCAGCAGGTCCTGTGCAGCAAAGCCTACGGCAATACCCACGGATGCTGTGGCAGCAATTACTGTTTGGATGGGCGGATTATAAATACCTTGAATAATGGCAAAAATGATGACGGACCATATTACAATCCGCATCACCGGAATCAGCCCTTTGATGGTAATCCTGAGCCGAACGCTCCTTTCGGCCAGCAGGGTTAAAATCTTCACCAACAATTTTATCAGGTAGTACCCGATGATCAGCAAAAGAATGGTTAGGAAAATGTTTGTAAACGAAATAGAATCGAGCAAGTTTTCCTGCTTTTCGCGAACATCTTCGCCAACTCCGCCCAACAATCCTGATTGCTCAACGGTATCCTGCTTTTGGGTTTCCGGTTTAACTTTTGCGGCTGCCGAATCAACCACAGCAGCCGGTAACTCTGATATAGATACCGGGTCTGCCGGAATTAATACAGTATCCTGCGGGAATGCAGAAAGCCACATTGCCAGTGCGGCGAACAGCAAAAGAAATATATAAATACTTTTCTTCATTTTAACTGATAAAATTCCTGGATCGCAGCAGGTTTACTACCGGCCTGAATACGATCGGGTTAATATTAAATTTATCTCTTGGCCTGATCAGCAATCCTTTTTCAAGCATGGGGATCAGCATGTTGCGGGTTTGGGATTCCGACTGGTTAAAAACTTCAGAATATGCCTGGAGGCTCAAACCATCATGAATTAACATGGCATGCAGTGCGAATAAATATGCTGCCTTAATAGATTTGATGAAAGATAAATCGATGTTGAGCGACTCACCAATACTTATGGTATCCTCGGTTACGTCGCGTGTAGAATGCAGCCAGTATAGCAGAG
>CAYNDN010000728.1:0-2486 GCA_964395075.1 uncultured Lentimicrobiaceae bacterium
TATCTTATTACACCCCCTGAATTCGTTCAATTAGATGATGATAAAGAATACGCTTACGGATTCGAGGATAAATTACAGTATTATGGTTTTTAGTGAATTGCGATGTTTGTATAAGATAGGGTAATTTTTATTTATGAAAATACCCTGTCAGGTCCAGAATTTCAGCCATCGGATTGTGGTCTATGTACGATCGGATGATCGAATGCACGTGTTTGTTTTCAGTATAAGGTTTCACTGCATCTTTCAGGAAATCAATTCCGCCATTTGAATCAGCTTCTGAAGATACAAAACCAAAGCCATGATAGCGGCCATGTTCAACCCAAACCACAGATTTTTCGTCATCTGTCCGGCCTTGGCCAAGAATGAGGAAACTGGCGTTTTTGTATGCGTATCGCCCAATGGCCTTTTCAACCCTGGCATTGTAATCATCCGGTGATTCCTCTCCTATGCATGCACCAAAGCAATCCTTGATTTTGTATTGAAAGCACGATGATTTTGTATCGTATTGCCCACATAATTTTTGACAAAGGTTATAATCCTCACAAAGCTGAAAAAGGAAATTTTTGGCCGACATGGACGAATTGAATGTGGTGAGCGGGGGATCACCATCACAATCATCGAGTTTGCAAATTTTGAGTCTTAAATATCCTTCACTATCCAGGTAGTGAAACAACCCGTGGTTATACATGGTGCGCCTTTGTGCCCTGTTAAATTGAGGGAGATGTTTTTGGATTTCGTGGGATTCAAGTAAAAGGGCGACAAGTTCGTTTCCGGTAAGTTCATAGGTGATCTGAGCGATTTTGTTTTTCATTTCCAGCGCTCGCTTGGTAGCACAGTTTGAAAGGTGCGACAACACGCGGCTTTTGATGTTTTTGCTTTTGCCTACATAAATAATGTCTCCATGTTCGTTAAGGAAATAATAAACCCCGGGATCTTCAGGCAGTTTTTTTATGTCCTGCGGATCGAGGTTGCTGTTCAATCCCTGAATGTTGATTTTGGCGGGATCGGGATGGATGGTGAGCAAAAAGGAAAAAAGGTCTGCGGTTGCCCGGGCATCGCCAAAAGCCCTGTGTGGATTGTGATTTGTAATCTCCAGTTCCTCACAAATATTTTTCAGGCTGTACGATCTTTTGTGTGGGACAAGTTTCCGGCTTAGCTTCACGGTACAAACTTTTTCACGCTTAAATTCGTAGCCAAGATATTTAAATTCCTGCCGCAGGAAGTTATAGTCGAAACTGGCGTTGTGGGCCACCAGGATGCAGTCTTCGGTCATTTCTACAATCCTTTTGGCAACTTCAAAAAACTTTGGGGCATTTTCAACCATGCGGTCACTGATGCCGGTGAGCTGCTGAATCCGATAGGGTATGCGCTGCTCCGGGTTGATCAGGCTGCTAAACTCATCAATCACAGTTGAGCCATCATGAATCAAAATGGCAATTTCGGTGATCTTCCCGTTTTTGTAGCTGGTTCCGGTGGTTTCAACGTCAACGATGGCATACTTTACACCGCTCGAATTTTGATTGCCGCCCATTAACCTAAATTCATTTTAAGCCCCAACATATTTCAGTACCTCGTATACAAGAAAGACCGGCCAGATAAATGATTTCAGCAAGCCGAGTGCTCCCATCCAAAAGCTGGTTGCTGCTGATATGTAATAAATGGCGGCACCGATGAGTCCAAAGGCATAAACCGCAGACGATTGAGGGCTGTTCTGAATATGTTTCTTCATAGAAAAAGTTGTTGGTTTGGTTTACAAATATCTAAAATTTTTCAACAGTATTTTTTAGCCACAATAATTCAAGAAAATTTTAGGAAGAAAAATAATCAGTGGGAATATTTTTTGCCCCGTCATTTATGGCGGGATTATATAATTAGTGCTTGTCCATAAAGTCGTGTGTTCGCTCTATAAAGTTCAAATTCGAGGCGTGAGAAAAATTCAAACCACAGCATACTAAGGTATTTGAGGATTTGGATTTTGAGCAACAACGACGAAGTTGAACTTTAGAGACGAACACTAATTAACAAACAATAGATCAAACACGTAATTTGCCTGTTAATTGAGGGTAGGCTCCGAAGGGAAATTCGTCCAGTGTTTGTATTTTTCCCCAAGATCAAGCAGGGAATCCTGCCACATGGCTTCTGGTTCGGTGTTCATCACCTGATGGCTCGTAAGCTTTGATACCAGCCAGCTATCACGTTTTAGTTCCCCGTCAAGCTGTTTGGGCATCCAGCCTGAATAACCAATGAAAAACCTTGAGTTTTCCTGGTTGAGTTGGCCAAGTAAAATCAATTCCCTGATTTTCTCAAGATCGCCACCCCAATACAGGCCTTCCAGGATAGGTAAGCTGTCTTCAACCTGATCTCCAAGGGTGTGAATATAAAACAAGCTGTCAGTTTTTACCGGTCCGCCAAGATAAACAGGCGAATCAAATTCCGGAAAGTCTTTCACAACCTCATTAAAACTTACAGCCATTGGCTTGTTTATG
>CAYNDN010000729.1:0-2479 GCA_964395075.1 uncultured Lentimicrobiaceae bacterium
GGGAAAACCACGTTGTTTAACTCTCCGCCTACTTTACAATGGGGGCCGATTGTGGTAGGGCCATATATTTTTGCCGACATCTTAACAGTGGCATTGTTGCATAATGCAAATGGTCCGCGTATCTGACTGCCTTCCATCACTTCAGCGTTTTTGCCAATATAAATCGGGCCGTTGGTTGTGTTGAGGGTTGCCCCAAAAACTCTGGCACCTTTTTCAATAAATATCTTTCCTTTTCCAAGTATTGTATTGGACGAATCGGGCTTATGGGATTTTCGTCGGCGTGTGATCATTTTAAAGTCACTTTCCAGGATTTCTCCGTTTTTCGAAAAAATTTCCCAGGGATATTCGATTTTTATAACCGGTTTTGCCCCCTGATATTTTATCCGGTTCACCTTCCCCAGCTCTGTGTTAAATTCCAGCTCACTTACGTCCATAAACTGAGCAATAATTTTTTCTTCGCAAACCAGTGCTTCATTTACATTGAGTGCTTTGATCTGCTTTACCATTTCGTTGTCAGGGATTATGGAACTGTTGATCAAAATAGAGTGCTTCTCTTTTTTTACGGGAAATTTTACTGTAAGGTAATTCTCCGTGAGTGTTGAGGTTTTTACTTTTAATAGTCGCTCCCATTTTTCCCTGATTGTTGTTATGCCCACCCTGATGTCGGCAACAGGTCTTGTAAAAGTGAGTGGAAGCAAATGGTTTCTTGAATGGTCGTCAAAAAGTATGAAATTCATAGGCTGCGAATTCGATGGTTGAATAAATGTTGCAATTTTTGATAATGTACAAATGTAAAAAAAATAAAACACGAGAGTACCCGGCAAGTTGTTTGCCCTTAGATGACAGGGCATAAAAAAAGCCCATGCAAGTGCCGGGCTTTCAATGTTTTGTGAAGTGTTTTATTTCTTTCCGTCAAGGTGTTTTTTGTATCTGTTTTTAAATTTATCAACACGTCCTGCAGTATCCACGAGCTTCATCTTGCCGGTGAAGAAGGGATGTGAGGTGTGCGAAATTTCGAGCTTAATCAATGGATATTCCTTATCGTCTTCCCATTTGATCTTTTCCTTTGAATTGGCAGTCGATTTTGTGATAAATTTGTATCCGTTCGACATATCCTGGAAAACTACGAACTTGTATTCTTTTGGATGTATTCCTTTTTTCATGATCTAAATACCTTTAAATTTTGGGCGGGCAAAAGTAGTGATTTTAATTTCAAAAACAATAACTTATCGTAAAATAATTTTTCCTGTTGAAAACTTTAACAGAAAATCATTGGGATAATCCCATTAAAAATTCGATTGTATCCACATTGTCAGCATAGTTCCACAGTTGTGGATACTGGCTTTTACCGGGCTTTATTGCTCCTTTTATTTGTTCGTCAACTGATACAATGCATTGAATATGCTCATGATGAAGATTAAGCAGCTTGTTCAATTCTGTAATGTCATGATAGTGCTCATAATGCACAACAGCTACCGGCGAAGCATAAGCAGCATCTTCTTTCAGGATCAGAAAACCATTGTCGAAGTGAGGCGTTTTATTAATTAGGTAAACGGACTTATTATAGTCGTAGTTATTGTTGTATTTGTGGTTGCTGCTAACCCAATTAAATGATTCAATGCTTTTGAAAAAGTCATCAAAGCGGTAATCTTTTGGCACAAATAATTTGGAAACACTGCGGCAGCCCAGGCCATAGTACCTGAAAATATCTTCGCCGAGTGCCGACAGCTCTTCATGTGTTTCACTTCCGGTAATAACTGCAGCACCGTTGCGATTTTTGCGGATAATATTGGGGTATTTCCCGAAATAGTATTCAAAATATCTAGATGTGTTGTTGCTTCCGGTTGCGATTATGGCATCGAAGTCTGTAAGCTTTTTTTCGGTAAAGGTAGCTCTGAATTTAAAACCGGGTTCAAGCTTTGCAAAAATCTGATGTACCAGCGGCAACAATTTTTTGTCGTCACCCGATAGTTTCGCCAGTAAATTGTATCCGGTAAGCAGCACACTCAAATAGTCATGAAATCCAACAAGTGGAATATTTCCGGCCATCACAACGCCAACTGTTTTGCTGTGCGCCCGATTAAAAATATCTTCGGGATATTTGTTTAGCCACCGCTCTATTTTGTGCAATTCCAGGCTACGGCCAAGCGCATTGAGTGCAAACTTTACATTTTCCGGTGTAAACCAACCATTAGAAGCCTTGCTGTTTTCAACAAGCAAATTAAGTTGATCCAGTTCCTTTCTTATGCTGTGGAACTTGTCAGGATCGGGATTTTTCAGGATATCCCCGAGTTTTACACATGCGTTTATGCGGTCGGTTAGATTCACGTCACAATCGTTTTGTGCAAATGTAAGCCAAAAAAAATTGGCGAAATCCAACCTGATAATCCATATTCAGCCATTTTTGCCGTGTGCAAAATAAATTTTAGTATCTTTCAACTCATTTTCTGCCAATAAATGGCAGAAAATGAATTGAAAG
>CAYNDN010000730.1:0-789 GCA_964395075.1 uncultured Lentimicrobiaceae bacterium
CCTGCTTCCGTTTAGCTTGACAAGGCAAAGGTAAGGGTTTAACATTTTAATCAAAGAAGGAATGACTTTCTTTTTTCGTTCGCTTCGCTCACTTCAAAAAGAAAGTCATACGCACCGGGTTTTGCTCTCTATTCCATAGGCATATATTGAATGAAGTTTAAATTATGTACCCATTCATTTTGGAAAAGAACCCAAATTATAGATACAAAAGTAATGAAAATTATCGCCCGAATCAATAATATAAGTGCTATGCTGCTTGTTGCAGACTGATAAACAGATACATTATTCAACCAGTTCATAACCCGTTTCTTTTCCCTTATCAATTGTCGGGATACCTTCTTTCATCCAAACCGGTTCGGGAGTGCCTTTCAGGTAGTGATCGAAAAACTGGTACATCCGGATATCCAAATCCCTCCGATTAGGCCATTTGGTGAGGTTATGCTCTTCATTATTGTAGGTGAGCATCCAAACGGGTTTTTGCAGGCGGCGCATGGCCACAAACATTTCTATACCCTGATACCACGGCACGGCTCCATCGTTGTCGTTATGCATAATCAGCAATGGCGTTTCGATTTTATCGGCCATAAAAACCGGTGAGTTTTCAAGATAGAGCAGCGGTTTTTCCCAAAGCGTTCCTCCAATTCGGCTTTGGGTTTTTTCGTATTGGAACATCCGGCTCATGCCGCTGCCCCAGCGTATTCCGCCATAAGCACTGGTCATATTGCTCACCGGTGCGCCTGCCATGGCAGCTTTGTAGAGGTTGGTTTGGGTAACGAGATAAGCCACCTG
>CAYNDN010000730.1:799-2475 GCA_964395075.1 uncultured Lentimicrobiaceae bacterium
TGATATCCGCCCCAGCTTTGTCCCTGTATGCCCATATTTTCTTTGTCGATAAACGGAAACTGTTCGCACATAGAGAGGGTTCCGCTTATCACAGCCCTCAACGCACTTTCGCCGGGATAGCCCACCAGATATGGAATGTCGGGCACGAAAACCACATAATCATTACTCACGCAGTAGGATGGATTAATGATGGAACGGCTGGGCGACAAATGTCGGAATTGGTGAAGGTTGTCAGCATTTCTTTCATAAAAATAAACCAGCAAAGGATATTTCTTTTCAGGATCAAGGTTTTCTGGTGTGTAAAGCAAACCCTCCAATTCTTCGCCATCAGAGGATGTCCATTTTACAAGCTGTACATCTCCCCACAAAAATGCCTCACGCTGTTTGTCAAGGTTTGTGATTTTTACATGTGCTGCAAATTCCGTATTGCTCCAGTACATATCCGGATATTGATCGAAAGCCTCCTTGTGCCATATCAATTTTTCCGCATTTTTGGCTTTTTGCAACCTCAGGAAGCGATAGTCGTCCATGATAAGTTTCTCAGGCCGGGCTGCATTTTTGTAGCCTGATTTATAAAATCCGCTTTCCTTGTTTTTATCATCGAAAGCCGAAAGCATCATATCCTCTTCAACAAACGTGGATTCCTTGTCCAGTTTCTGGTAACGGAACCGGATTTCATTTTCTCTGCCATAGCCATCCGAAATCCTGAAAGGTTCTTCTTTGCCTTCGAGATCAAATTTCCAGATGTCGTACCTGTCGTTGATCAAAACATATCTTTCATCCCCGGTCCAGCCGGTAATCCCATAATTTCCGGGAAGTTGCGGAACATCATTCAGCTCGTAATAAAAGTTGTAAGGCAAGTCTTTGGTGAGCGATATTACTTCTCCGCTTTCTACATCGGTTGAATACCAGGAGGAATCTGCAGTAAGAAACCAAAGCAGATATTTTCCGGTGGGAGAGAGGTTTGCAGACGACTGATGCTTTTCAAGGAGTTTTTTTCGCTCCCCGCTTTTTATATCAATGGCATAGTAATCTTTGTAGGTATCATCCCAGGAAATGAGTTGACTGTAAGGCTTGAAAGTGTGGCCGAGGGCGAAATCCGAATTTCCGTTATTGTACAGCCTGACATCTTCAACATCTTCATCTGCCAATTGGATCATCTCATCCTTTTTTGGGAAGTAAACTGCGAGGTAACTTCTTTTCTGTTCATTTTTCAGGCGTTTTTTCTGATGTGGCTGGATGAGCGGGTCTTTCCAGTTCCAGACGTCCACATGTACTTTTTCTTCTTTCAGGAGTGTGTCTTTGGGTTCCGGTTCCACTTTGGGAGCGGTGCCGAAGTAGAGGTTTTCACCGTCTCTTGAAAAGTTGGGTTTACGGTGCTCACTCACGCGCCAGGATTCAGGAAAGTTTTGCTGTGTTGAATCGACGATGATTTCAGCATGTTTAGATTTTTTATTCCAGTAGGCCAGGTTGTAGTTTTTGGCTTTTGCCGTATCGGCAGAATATACAAACGAAATTTGTTCTCCGTCATCATCAACCGTGATTTGTTTTGCCACACCCTCCTGTTCCAGAATTATTTCAGCAATTTGTTTTTGGGTGTCAAAATGATAAACCCTGGTTGAATCGATGGAATCGCCCACGGCCCTGATAAATCCAAATCTTTCACCATTTCGTGA
>CAYNDN010000731.1:0-2224 GCA_964395075.1 uncultured Lentimicrobiaceae bacterium
AAATATCAGAAAAAGCTTTGATCAGGTTGCCCGACTATCAGGTTAAACGGCTTAAAACAGAAAGGTCAGGCAACCAAAACCGAAAAAAATATCAGCAGGTAAAAAGAAAGCAAAAACGCCAGTAGCTTCAGGATTTTTTTTGGCTAAACTGTTGACGATAATTAATTTTCACAACCTCTTGAAACATTTTCCTTACATTTGATGTGTAATTAAAAAAGCCGCTTATGTCAGAGCTGTATAAAGAAATCTTTCCCGGATGGATGCAGGAGTTCAAACGGTTCCAAACGTTAAAATCACAGTTTTATCTGTATGGGAATGTGTATGATTGTTACTATTTTCCGGTAAATTATCATACCGGTGAAAAAAAGAAAGCATTAAAATGGGCGCGTTTCAACGACCTGAAATTGTTGCTTAAACTTTACCTCAAAAATGAGGGTTACGAAATAATTACTTATTTCGATGTGATTGATGGAATCGAAGTTGAATCACCCGTTGACGAAGACCTTGATCGTGAAAACATCGTAAAATTTTTGGTTGAGCATGTTCCAGGTGCTAAGTCCCTGTTGGAATCGAAGAAAATCTCAAACATCGAAAAAAAGATTTCAGATGCACTGTCATTTTTCCGGTTGCTGGTTTCCAATAATAAAATGCTTTCTGCGGGGATCATCAACTATAGCTCCCGTTTTTCAAGCGATCCCAACAATCTTGCTGAGGATGAGCGATTGATTTTTTTGAAATTATTGAAATCAGCACAGGATGCACGCCTGTTTCCTGAAAAGAAAGGTCAGCGGAATATTTTGATTTTTATCTGCGACAAGCTCAATGATATTCCAAGCTGGATTTTACTTGAAAACCCGCTCACACGTGGCATCGAAATAAAAAAGCCAAACAAAACCGAACGCAATCGTTTCATGGAAGTGCAGATGCACAGGTTTTACCAAAAAGGTGAACATGTGAACGAAAAAGAGCTGACAGGCATTTTTGCCGACCTCACTGAAGGCTTTGCCAACCAGGAACTCGAGAACCTGATCTCTATCTCCAACCAGGAAAAAATCCATGTAAACAATATACAGCAGGTCATCGATCTGTTTAAGTATGGAACCCGGGAGAATTTCTGGGAAGATTTGGAGAAAGAAAAAATTGAAAACGCCGAAACCGAATTGCAGAAGCGGGTAATGGGCCAGGAAGTTGCCATTCAGAAAAGTGTGGAAATAATTCGCAGGGCAAAACTGGGGCTGCATTCCATCGATATGAAGCGCAATAAAACGCGGCCAAAGGGTGTGATGTTTTTTGCCGGGCCAACAGGCGTCGGAAAAACCGAACTGGCCAAATCAATGGCTTCGCTCATTTTTAATGATGAAGATGCAATCCTGCGTTTTGATATGAGTGAATACAACGAATCCAACTCCGACACCAAACTTATCGGTTCACCACCAGGCTACGTGGGTTATGAGGAAGGGGGCCAGCTTACATCACAGGTGAGCGCACGGCCATTTTCCATTGTGTTGTTTGATGAAATCGAAAAAGCCCATCCGGTGATCTTCGATAAGTTTTTGCAAATCCTCGACGATGGCCGCCTGACCGATGGCAAAGGTGAAACGGTTTATTTTTCTGAATCGCTCATCATTTTTACCAGCAATCTTGGTGTTTACACCGAAGACGAATATGGCCAGCGGGTGCTCAATATCAATTATGAAGATTCCAATGAGGTTACCGGCCGGAATATTTTGCAGGAAATCCGCAATTTTTTCAATACCAAATTAAACCGACCTGAAATTCTTAATAGGTTTGGGGACAATTTTGTGGTGTTCGATTTTATCAGGCCACCGGTGGATAAAATGATTTTGGAGAAAAGCCTGAAGACCATTCAACAAAACCTCAAAAAGCAAAAAAATTGTAATTTCCATTTCGATGAAGCTTTTCTGGAAAGTTTCAGAAGCAGGTACATTGCCGACAACCTGATCAATGGCGGTCGTGGTATTAACAACCGTGTGGAAACCCACATCAAAAACGGGATTGCCAATTTTATGTATAGCGAGCAGAAAACTGAACATCTTAATTTTAGGATTTATATCGACGAAACTGATAACAACAAAGTAAAATTCGAATGTACTGGCGATTAAACAGGACGATGTATCCGGTGGAAAATCTTGGCCCGGGTAAGCGGCTTGCCTTATGGGTTCAGGGTTGCTCTTTGTTTTGCAAAGGCTGTATCAGCCCGGAT
>CAYNDN010000731.1:2234-2475 GCA_964395075.1 uncultured Lentimicrobiaceae bacterium
GGATTTGTGGGATCGAAATGCAGGCCGCAATGTTGATTTGGCAGGGTTTTCATCCGGTATCATCAACCTGATCAAAAACCTGGATGGGATAACCATTACCGGCGGGGAACCATTCGACCAATACAATCAGTTAGTTGCATTTTGTAGCTTTATTAAACAAAAGACAAAACTTGAGATACTTGTGTTTACCGGATATACGATGGAACAGCTTTTTCAAAAGTTTCCCGATAAACTTTTTGCC
>CAYNDN010000732.1:0-2458 GCA_964395075.1 uncultured Lentimicrobiaceae bacterium
CCGATATTGATGTGCCATGGGATTTGTTCTCGCTTTACAGTGGGCTGCTTGCAGTGCTGGTTTTGTGTTTTCTCGGCATTGGCATGTTCATTTCAGTGCGGGCAAATTCTCAAAACCAGGCCATCAGCACTGCTTTTATCATCTGGCTGATAATGGTTGCATTCATCGACCTTATCCTGATGGGTGCAATGCTCAAAATGCGACTGGACCCTGAGGCAGTGATCGGTTTGGGCATGCTAAACCCGCTCCAGGTATTCCGCACAGCGGTGCTCGTCCTGTTCGATCCAAAACTTACAGTAATGGGTGCAGCTTCATATTTTATACTTGATACTGTGGGAAGAACCGTGTTCATTGTATTCGCACTTATCTATCCGGTATTACTTGGAACGCTGTTCATGCTTTTCAGCCTGAGGCGCTTCAAACGAAAAGATGTGGTATAATTGCGAACGGGATCAGGAAAATTATGAAATCAATTAAAACTATCATTTTATTTACATTATTTGCCTTGTTATCGGGCTGTTTTCACGAACCGCAACCTATCGTAAAGGTACTGTTCCCCTTGCCACCCGATACCAATACCGGTTACAAGCGCATCGACTATATGAATCCTGAAGAAGTAGCCCGGGTAATTGCCGGGGAGTCGTACCTTGCCAGCGGCGAAATGCGTACCGAAGGCATTGCCTACCTTCCGCAGCATGGCGATGATTTCAGAGGGCATGTGCTGGACGAAATTTACTGGACGAACGTGATTGCCTGTCATGGCGATTTCCGCGGAACTATCTTCCGGTATGCAGTGGCCAGAAACAGCACTTTCGATAGTTGCGATTTCAGGGTGGCCGACCTGAGATGGACAGACTTCAGCAATTCCACCCTGTTGCATTGCGATTTCAAGCAGGCACGCATGTTCAGGGTGCTGGCCGATGAAGCAGATTTTAGCCATTCGGAGATGATGGGTGCCAACATGTTTGGGTTCGAAGGAAATTTCACAGTTTTACGCTACTGCAACTTTTCGAATGCACTGCTCAAGGAGAGCGAACTGGTGGACGCCGATTTCACCGGCTGTACCGCCATCAAAACCAATTTTCTGCTCTCGGTGATGTTCAACGCAAAAGCCGATTCAGCGGATTTCAGCTTTTCCGATTTTACCGGGGCATCGCTCGAAGGCGCATCATTCAGGCATTCGCGGTTTATCAACACCAATTTTCAAGGGGCACACCTGCAAGGTGCCGATTTTACCGGTGCCAACCTTAAGGAATGTTCCTTTTTCGGGGCGGAATTTGAAAACACCATCATGCGTGATGCCATAAACATTCCGCCCGACATCGAAGCACTGATAGAGGATGGCGTGATAACGGCGTATTATATTTCGGATAATGACAAAGAATTATAGCAAATCAAAAAAAATGCGAAAGATGAAAAGTCAAAGTCGAATTTCAGCAATTATATTCGTATTATTCCTGATGATTATGATAAACGGCTACGGCCAGGATAGTTCCGTTTACAAAGTGAATACAGAAAAAAGCCGACTCGTCTGGATTTGCGGAAACCACAACGGCTACATCGACATCCACAATGGGACGCTAACCTTACGGGATGGAGAGATCACCGGGGGGTCGTTTACCATTGCCATGGACAGCATCACCACGCTCGACATCGATTATGAACTGATGCGCGAAACCCTGAACAACCTGCTGAAATCCGATCATTATTTTTACTCGGAGAAATTTCCGCTTTCGAAATTTGAAATTACCAGGAGCCACCGGATCGAAGGGAATAATCACTGCATAACGGGAAAGCTGCGGATAAAAGATCAGGTGCGCCCGGTTACCTTTCACGCGGAATTAAATACGGATGGAGAAAAGTTAACCACGACATCCGAAAAGTTTTTTATCGACCGCACGGAGTGGGGAATCACTACTTCATCAGAAAAGTATGTGAAGAATAAAGACAGTTTTACCTTCGCCGATGAGATTTATTTTGTGGTGCACCTGATGGCAGAAAAGCAATAGCGTGTGTACCGGGAAATGTTGACCCGAAAAATATCTTTGATTTTCGCATTTTACGAAGCACGATTTTAATACATTTGACCGTAAGATGAAATATCACGGATTCAAAACGATTGTTAATGTTGAAAAGGATCACAAAGGATATTAAAAATACCAGGATTTATAGATTTTACTTTAGATTCATGAATTTTCAATCGTCGATATTCGGGCGGGTAACGCTTATCATATCGCTGCTTTCCATTGTTTTGTTTTTAAGCTTTGGCATTATTTTTAAAACGGTTTACAAAAATTATCTCAACAGGATCCTTCGCCAGAATGGTGAAAACATCGGCTCGGTAGTTGAAGGCTCGCTATACCGTTCGATGTTGAAAAACGATAAAACGCAGCTTCAGAACACGCTCGACCTGATCAAGACCATGCCCGGCATCGACGAGGTGAGTCTCTACAATGCA
>CAYNDN010000733.1:0-2456 GCA_964395075.1 uncultured Lentimicrobiaceae bacterium
GTTTGTTTACCCCCTATCCCTAAAGGGAGCAAACTGTTGAAAATCATAACACCCTCCCGCTTCGCAGCGAGGCGAGTTAGGGTCGGGGTAAATTCTGATTTTCAACATTGATAGTTTTCTTGCGGGCACTAAATATGTATTAAATCCTGATTTTTTCCCATTTCCTTGCTAAAAGAAAAATGATTAATAAGGACCAACCAAATAACTAAATAACCAATTAACCAATAACCCCCAGCCCATTCCCCCAACGACCTTATTTTTGCTGATTCTAAAATCAAAGCATCGCACCATGTCAACGCAGGACGAACTCAGAAAACTACCGGGAGTAGATAAACTCTTAAATGATCACCGGATAAAATTACTGCTCGAAAAAGCGCCAAGGGAAGAGGTGGCTTTTTACCCTATTGCTTAACCCATTTTCCGCTGGCTACAATTTTGTTTTGGTAAGTGACCCGGTATGGATAAGTGCCAGAAGGAATATCGCTGGTGTTTATCGTTTCCATCCGTTCGTCGAGCGTGGATGACAAAACAAGGTTGCCGTTAATATCAAAAAGCTCAAACAAAGCACCGTTGATCTGCGGGCAAGATTGAACCTTTAGAAATTCGCCGCCGGGGTTAGGATACACGATGGCATCCTGCACGATAATTCCCCCGGATTCTTCTCCGGTACCAACGATCAGGCCGTCTTCGTTGACTTTGAGTATCATAATATTATGCTCAAGATATTGAGTAGTGTAATCGTACGAGCCGCAGGTTATAATTGCACCATCATCGCTTGTTGCTTTCACTGAAAACACCTGGTACATTATATCACCTCCATAGAAGTGCGTCCAAATCTCATTTAAATTATTATCCAACTTTGATAAATATATCCAGTTTGGTTGCTGCTGATATGGAAAATATTGAGGTATCACATTTGTGCATCCAGAAAAGTAAACTTCACCATCGGAAGTTGTATCAAATGTATTCACGCTTGCTAACAGTGATAAAGTATCATATCCCTGGTGAAATTCATATGAGTTCAAGGTTTGGAAATTATTATTCAACTTATATATGCTACATCTGTATTCAGATTGTTTAATATTAATATCAGGATCAACAATCTGTCTTCCTGACAATAAAAATTTATTGTCGGAAATATTTATTGAGAAATTTTCCCATTGAAGTCCGTTTGGTAAAGTATCAATTTGAAGTAAACTATTGTTTCTGTCAAGTTTGACATAATAACCCGGGCCGTATCCTGAAGGTAATCCCCAGTTACCAACACTATAAACATATTTTTCCTTCGATGTGGGAACAATGTACAATCCGGATGCATACTGCTGACCTTCATATTTTATGAAAGTGCTATCAATAAACTCACTAAACAAATTGATTTTGTAAATAAAAACATCTCGCATATAATTGGAGTAGTCTTGGTTCTTAGCATCACCTGAAAAATACACGCAAGAGTCTTGGTATTTAAAAAATGAACCAAATATGCTGTTATAATTATTTGGTAAGTAAAAAAAATTTTCACTTCGTGACTCAAAAGCCTCACTAAATTGAGCAATAAATATTGAATTGTAGTTATATGCATTAATTTCACTATTGCCTGAAATACCCATAATTAAAGTTCCAACATTTGATTGTACTATGTTAGTTAAAAGGATGTTTGTGTCAGGTTTCACGAATTCAAAACTATCAAGCACCTCGCCCATTTTACTTAGTTTGTATACAAAGCCGGTTGATGTAAAATTATTTAAGTCTCTGTGTGAGCCTGTAAGTAAATAATAGGCTTCAGTTTCAAGTATGTCGAATGGTGAATCATGGAGGTCGCCACCAAAACTCAGTTTGAACGTATTTTGACCAATCAGGGAGATGCTCCAAAAACAAATTGATATTAATAGCATTAACCTCATAGCACACAATTTTAAAATACAAGTCGGTGCTGCACCGACTTGTATTTATATGACTGACTATAATTCTTCGCTAGGATTTCCTGACATGTACCTTTCTCCATATGTAAACCGTACATAATGATACCAAAGAAAACCACTTGGTGGGGTTGCGATATACCATCCGACTTCCCCCAATGTAAGGTATTTTCCAGATGGTTTGTTATCTTGCATGATGTAGTTAACACCATCATAAAGGTAATAATTCATTTCATCCGGTGACAAGCATGGGTCGTCCTGTGGTGGAAAAAGGCCTTCAATATTAAACAGCCTGTAATAACCATTTGGACTATTTTCATCCTCATAATCCCATGGGTAAAACCATTGTGTAGGTTCATCGTCAGGTATGAAATATGTACCCGGTGGGTATGACACGAGTGGGTGGTTAATGCGGTATTCAAGCAATGTTGTTGCATCTTCACCAAGATACTGCCCCTGATATTCATCACATTTCCCTAAACCCGCTGCCCAGTACCAATAATCAGTTTCATCAAACTGGCCGTAGATGTATGTTGGCGT
>CAYNDN010000734.1:0-2451 GCA_964395075.1 uncultured Lentimicrobiaceae bacterium
GAATTTAAGTCAACGGCAAATTCAATTTCAATACCACGATTCATTTCCTGCTGGCCAATTTCGAGCACTGTCTGCAGGATATCAGCAAGTGGAAAAACATCGTGTTTAAGAATGTGGGCAAAGGTAATAACCCGTTTACCGGAATAGTTCACTCCATCGCGCAAAATATTGTTTTGGTAATCAAAAGTTGAGGCGGCCAATTTCAGTGACTTATCTTTTTCGGCTTCATTAATGCGCAACCGGAGCAGGTTGATGGCGTCGTCGGTGCAGGCTTTAAAGCTGTCAACATTCAGGTCGAGGGCAAAAAAATGGCGCTGGGTTTCGGTGAGTGCCATTTCGGCAGAAGCCATTTGCAACACTTTTTTTGGGTACTTCGGTGAAAACCGCAAAGTGTTGCCACCATCCACAATGTATTTTCCCAGACCAAAAGCAATATTCGCTATGCCATCCTCGGGTTGTTCAGGCTCGATGGGGTAAAAATTTACCGATCGGGCCACACCTGAGAGGGTAGGGTAAAACCGGTTGTTGTATTTTTTACCGCAAACTTCCTGCAGCACGATACCCATTTTTTCTTCATCAATCACATTGAGCGTGGCCGACATGTAATCTTTGCTGTCTTTGTAAAAAGCTGATGCATAAACACTTTTGATGGCCATACTCAGTTTCTCAATCATCAACCTCTCGTCGTCAGGAATATTGGGAATCATGTAGGTAGAATAAATTCCTGCAAATGGCTGATAATGCGAATCTTCGAGCAGGCTTGAGGAGCGTATTGCAATGGGGTTTCGGGTTACTGAAATAAAGGTGTAAAGGTCTTCGTGTATTCGAAAAGGCAAACGGGCAGCTACAAAAGCATCCAGGATTTCGCGGTCTGATTTGTTAGAAAGTGCAATTTCATACAAATGGTTTTCTTCCATGAACTCATCAAAAATATCCGTACATAAAACCACGGTTCTTGGAATGGTGATGATGATATTGTCGTAACGGTCGATCAGGTGATTACGCTTGATCATAGAATCCAGAAATGCCAGTCCGCGTGCTTTGCCGCCAATACTGCCTTCACCAATTCGTGTAAAGGTGAGGTATTCATCAAACTGATCGCGGTGAAATTCGGCAATTACACCACGTCCTTTATACATGCTGAATTTGGCAATGGCATCGTATAAGTAACGCCTCACCTCATCCAGGTCCTTAAAATCATCAGCCTGAAACTGTTTGAATAAATCTGCCAGTGGAAACAATGCCCTTGCCCTGAGCCATTTAGAAACATGATGTCGGCTGATATGATATAAAAATGAATCGTCCGGAATGTCAAACAGTAGTTCCTGTAAATGCTTCAAATCCCTGGCCCTGAGAATTTCCTGGTTTGTTTTGGGGTCTTCAAATACAAAATCGCCAAAGGCAAAATACTGGGTAATAAACCTGCGCAATTGTAATGAAAGTGTTTTGGAGTTTTTGTTGATGAAGCCAACCTTAATTGCTTTGGCAATTTCTCTTACTCCGTCATCTGACGATTGCAGCAGGATGGGCATGTATTTGTCATTTTCCTTAACCATTTTACAAAAATGCAAACCGGCCTGCTTGTCGTGAACTCCATTGCGCATGTAGCTCATATCCGATATAATGCCGAGCAGATTGTTTTTGTACTTATGGTAAAATGCTTCGGCTTCCTCGTAAGATGTTGCCAGCAAAATTTTCGGCCTGCCCCGCATTCTAAGCATTTTCTGGTGCTCGTTCAGGCCTTCCATCATGAACATCTTCGACTGCTTAAAGATGATTTTGTAGATATTGGGCAGATAAGATGAATAAAACCTTACCGAGTCTTCAACGAGAATAATTACCTGCACACCAACATTCATCACGTCATCCTCAACATTCATCACATCTTCGATGAGTTTGATAATGGCCAGCAATATGTCGGCATTTCCCAACCAGCTAAAAACATAATCCAACTCTTTAAGCTTACCTGAATCGAGTTTTAGAGATACCTCTCTGGAAAAAGGTGTGAGCAATACCACGGGAATATCTTCATATTTTTCCTTGATATCACCAAAGGTTCCTTCTTCAAAAGCACTCAGCATAAAAATAACAAGGTCAATGTTTTCTTCCTCCAGGATTTTATGGGCTTCTTCCTTCGAGTTGGCCTGGATAAATTGGGGCGGGTAGCGCAGGTTTAATGACACATATTCATTAAAAATCTGCTCATCAATGCGTCCGTCGTCTTCAAGGATAAAAGCATCATACTGGCTGGCAATGAGTAAAACATGATAGATACGCTTTTTCATTAAAGTGTTGAAAGCGGTATCGTTAAAAACATATTTACGGGAGAATACGGAGTTTTGTTCTTTCATGGCCGAAATTGCAATTTCAAGCAAAAGTAATCAATGTATTTATTTCATTTTATTTTTTTGATTTGCATTTCGAATCAGCTTTGTAAAAATGAATCAAATA
>CAYNDN010000735.1:0-1253 GCA_964395075.1 uncultured Lentimicrobiaceae bacterium
TCGTAAAGGCCGCAAGAAGCTAACAGACAAGAGTAAATCTCCTGCGCTTGACAGTTGTCCTCAACGCAGAGGTGTGTGTGTGCGTGTTTACACCACCACACCAAAGAAGCCAAATTCAGCAATGCGTAAAGTTGCAAGGGTAAGGCTTACCAATCAAAAAGAGGTTAACGCTTACATTCCTGGCGAAGGTCACAACCTTCAGGAACACTCCATCGTAATGATAAGGGGAGGACGTGTGAAAGACCTTCCTGGTGTTAGGTATCACATCATTAGGGGTGCATTGGATACTTCTGGTGTTGAAGGCCGTACGCAACGCCGGTCAAAGTATGGAACAAAGCGTCCAAAGAAGAAATAGTATTAATAAGATATAATTTGAAGTAACAATGAGGAAAGCAAAACCAAAAAAGAGAATCATTCTTCCCGATCCAAGGTTTAATGATACAATGGTTACCAAGTTTGTGAACAATCTTATGCTTCGCGGAAAGAAGGAAGTTGCTTTCAGGATATTTTACGATGCCATTGATGTTGTGAATGAAAGACATAAAGAAGAAGATGGTCTCGAGGTATGGAAAAAAGCACTCGCTAATGTTACACCCGCAGTTGAGGTTAGAAGCCGCAGGATTGGTGGTGCTACTTTTCAGATTCCTACAGATATTCCTGCTGCCAGAAAGCAATCTATTGGTATGAAGAATCTGATTCTTTTTGCCAGAAAGAGAAACGAAAAGTCGATGGCCAGGTGTCTTGCTTCTGAAATTCTTGCAGCCTACAAAGAAGAAGGCGGTGCTTTTAAAAGGAAAGAAGATACCCACCGCATGGCTGACGCTAACAAAGCATTTTCACACTTCAGATTCTAAAACTGATTTCAATAAACAGCGCATAGCAGTATTAAACAGATGCCACACGATTTAAAACATATCAGGAATATTGGGATAATGGCTCACATTGATGCGGGTAAAACCACAACAACTGAGCGTATTCTCTATTATACCGGCATCAACTATAAAATTGGTGAGGTGCACGATGGTGCTGCAACTATGGATTACATGGTTCAGGAGCAAGAGCGTGGCATTACCATTACATCTGCTGCTACCACAGTTTTTTGGGATTATAAAGATAGCCAATACAAAATTAATATCATTGATACGCCCGGACACGTTGATTTTACCGTAGAGGTGGAACGTTCGTTGAGGGTTCTCGATGGTGCTGTTGCAGTTTTCTGTGCCGTTGGCGGTGTTGAACCTCAATCGGAAACC
>CAYNDN010000735.1:1263-2447 GCA_964395075.1 uncultured Lentimicrobiaceae bacterium
GCAGGCTGATAAATATAAAGTTCCCCGGGTTTGTTTTGTGAATAAAATGGACAGAACCGGGGCTGATTATTTTAAAGTAGTTAGTAAGATTAAAGAGAAACTCGGTGCAAACCCAATTCCGCTGCAAATTCCAATTGGAGCTGAAGATGAGTTTACCGGCATTGTTGACCTGATTACCAACAAAGCTTATGAATGGGATGAAACTTCCATGGGAATGAAGTACAACGAGATTGAAATTCCGGAAGAGGTTAAAGAAACAGTAGCCCATTACCGCACCGCTTTAATCGAAGGAGTTGCCGAGGAGAGTGATGAATTGCTTGAGAAGTTTATTGCTGATCCAACATCAATTTCTGAAGTTGAGATGATCCATGCAATCAGAAAAGCTACCCTCGAACTTCGCATAACACCTGTTCTATGTGGATCATCACTAAAAAATAAGGGCGTTCAGCCGCTCGTTGATGCAGTTTCAGCTTACCTTCCCTCTCCAATTGACCTACCCCCCGTTTCAGGTTTAAATCCTTACACCGATAAAGAAGAAACCCGCGAAACAGTTTCAAATAATAAATTTTCAGCACTGGCATTCAAAATTGCAACCGATCCTTTTGTGGGTCGTATTGCTTTTATCCGAGTTTATTCCGGAACCCTTAAACAGGGTGACCAGATTTTGAATACAGGCACTGAAAAGAAAGAACGAATATCGCGTATCATGCAAATGCATGCCAACAAACAAAATCCATTGGAAACCATCGAAGCCGGTGATATTGGTGCATTGGTAGGTTTTAAGCAAATTCGAACAGGAGATACACTCTGCGCCATTGACAGTCCAATTGTGCTTGAGCGCATTACATTCCCCGAACCGGTTATCAACATGGCTGTTGAGCCAAGATTTCAGGATGATGTTGATAAACTTAACGATTCGTTGAGGAAACTCGTTGAAGAAGACCCCACCCTTATGCTGCGCACAGATGAGGAAACTGGTCAAACCATCCTAAGCGGAATGGGTGAGTTACATCTGGATATTAAACTCGACAGGCTGAAGCGCGAATTTAATGTTGAGTGTAACAAAGGTAAACCACAGGTTGCATACAAAGAAGCATTCAAGAATACCATCTTACATCAGGAAGTTTATAAAAAGCAAACAGGCGGTAAAGGTAAATTTGCTGACATTACATTCGAGATTGGCC
>CAYNDN010000736.1:0-2435 GCA_964395075.1 uncultured Lentimicrobiaceae bacterium
CATACTAAGGTATTCGAGGATTTGGATTTTGAGCAATAACGAAGAAGTTGGACTTGATAGACGGACACTAAACAGGGTTTAATTTTCCGGTGAAATGCATAAAAAAGGCTGCCCCATCAGGAGCAGCCTTTAAAATATTATTTCTAAAACGTTTTATTCTTTGATGAATTTTGAGGTTTGAACACCTGCTTTGTTGTAAACGCTTACAAAGTAGATGCCTTTGTTAAGGTCAGAAACATCGATGGTAGCATTTTGTGAACCAACTTCGATTGTTTTAACCACTGAACCAACAACATTGAAAATTTCAACTTTGCTTGCGTCTTCCATGTTTTCGATGTTCAGTACAGTGTTGGCAGGATTTGGATAAATGTTGAAAGTAACTGTTTCTGGGGCTTCAAAAATACCAGTTTCACCCAGCATAATTTTGAAGTCCATGCAATCACCGGTTTCAGGATCGAAATCTTTAGCTTCGCCATTTTCCCATGCGCCACCATTGAATACACAGTCGATAGCATCAACAACGGTACCTTCTTCGATTCCGTAGTAATCAGCAGGTGTAAAGGTGATCATCCAAATTGTGCTTTCGTTTACTTCTCTGGTAACTTCTTTGTCGAGAATGAATCTCCACCATCCACCACTGATTTCGATATCAACAGTGATTCTGTTACCTTCATTTGAAAATTCAACCATGTAGGTAATTGATTCGGGAGCATCACCGGGTGCTTCAAGTTCGCCGCCATTAATAACTTTAGCAAGTCCGAGGAAAGCACCAATACCATTAAGTGTAAGTGTGCTTGCACCTTCGTCCCATGTGTATGTTGCTGCGTTGCTGCCATCGTGAGGAGCAACAGGAGCAGCGCATCCCGGAGGATCATTGCCTTGCCATTCTTCAACCCATGTATCAGCGCCCATTACATTCATGAAAGATCCGTCACCGCCAAATACATAAGCATCATCCATATAACAAGCTCTTTCAACTATACCGGCATCATCCAGGTTCCACCATGAAATATCACCCTGATCTGGGCCAACGCCAATACAGCCGGCTTCATTAGCAATATGCCATGTGCCTTCAAGTGAATATGATCCACCACCGCCACCGGCTAATTCAATCATAAAGTCAACACAGTTACCTTCTTCATCAAAGGCTTTGCCTTCAGCGTCCCAGGTTCCATTGTTGAATACACAATTTATAGCAGTAACATCGGCACCCATATCCAGACCGTAGAAGTCTGCAGGAACAAATGTCATACTCCATGTGCCATCACCGTTGCTTTCAAATTTTGGAGCCATTCCATTGGCGCCAACGCCGCTAAATTCAACTACATTTGACCATGCCGCGCCATCAAGCGTAACACCTGAGTGCATCATAACAGAATCAGCCATCAGGAGTGCACCTTCCGGACATGAAGCGTTAGCGTCGAGTGTAAGTGTAATTTCATCCCATGCAGATGCTCCGGCTGGTTCCATTGTAAGTGCGTAGGGCATATCTCCCATCTTGGTAAGGTAAGGCATTTGACCGTTAGCACCCATGCCATCAAAAGCAACAACGTTTGACCATGCAGCACCATCAATGGTTACACCAGAGTGCATGGCAATGGTGTCAGCTTCCAGAAGGGAGGAGTCAGGACACGACATGGAAACATCAAGGTAAAGTGTGATCTCATCAAATGCAGTTGCATCAGGTGGGTCAATGGTTACAGCACTTTGTGCCATCATACTTCCGCTAAGGAAAATTGCGAATGCAAAAAGTAATAGTTTTCTCATAATAAATTAATTTTTAGTAAAACAATTTTATTTTGACTTAAATATTTGATTTGTTTCAATGCAAAAATAAAATAAATTTTGTTTACAAAATCTTTTTCAAATAAATGATGTGACTCTGAGCGGCATAAGTTGCAAATACCATACCGGATTTTTTATATTAATCATTGCAAATTTACATGTTAAATTATTGTTAACTAATTGTTTGTTTATTTTTACACTATACATTTTTTATATCAATTGATGTAGTAAAATTGAGAACAAGTTTTTATTAATTTTGCATTTGATTTCCAGCATTTCAATCGAATTTTCACGTTAATTTAAATAAAATGAGAACTAAATTAAACATTGTGTTATGGTAAAACATCTAACAGCAAAAATGATTTTGCTCCTGTCGCTGCTGGCTTTTGGCCTGGCAGGTTTTGCGCAAAGTGGTGCGGTTACCGGCGTGGTATCCGATGCCCTGGATGGCTCTACACTTCCTGGTGCAACAGTTGTGGTAAAAGGCACTGTTCAGGGAACCGTTACTGACATCAACGGTAACTACAGCATCGAGGTAGAACCTAATACTACACTGGTTTTTTCCTTTGTAGGTTATGAAACACAGGAAGTTCTGGCTCAGCCCGGATCTACTGTAAACATTGCACTCATGATGTCGTCAACTGCTCTTG
>CAYNDN010000737.1:0-2435 GCA_964395075.1 uncultured Lentimicrobiaceae bacterium
GGAATGCTTTCAAGAATTTCATTGATCTCATCGAGGAATCCCATGTTGAGCATTTCGTCGGCTTCATCAAGGACTACCCGGTATACATTCGACAGCTTGGCTACTTTGCGTTTTATAAGGTCGAGCAATCGGCCGGGTGTGGCCACGATTACCTGCACACCATCCTTGAGAGCTGCAATTTGTGGCTGGATGCCGGCACCGCCGTAAACGGCGAGAATTTCTAATCCTTCAACATATTTTGCATAACTTTTTAAATCTTTAGAAATCTGCATACATAATTCACGCGTGGGACTCAGGATGACTACCTGGGGCTTTTTAACGCGGATATCAGATTGCTGCACGATGGGGATTCCAAAAGCGGCCGTTTTCCCGGTACCGGTTTGTGCCAGCCCCACCACATCGGCATTGCGATCCAATAAAATTGGGATAATTTTTTCCTGCACAGGCATAGGCTTTTCAAAACCCAGTTCGCCAATGGCTTTAATAATCTCGGGCGACACGCCCATTTCTTCAAATGTCATTGTTTCTTTTAGTTAATTTCTGTTGCTTTAATTTTTGTTGAACCTTTTCATGCTTTTTGATCCACCTTACGTGAATCGGCAGTCTTCAGTCGGCAGTCAGCAGTTGGCAGTTGGCAGTCGGCAGTATTCAATTGGAAGTCGGCAGTTGGTAATCCACTGCTTACTGCAGACTGCCTACTGCCGACTTTTTATATTCATCAAGAATAAATAATTCACAAAAATTAAAAGTAGTTTCATGATTAATAAATGATGTGCTTCCGGATTGAGGATTTGTTTCTTCCGGCGATATGATCCACACATCAATATAGGAAGACTTAAAGCGCAATCTAATTTACACGATTTCAGGGCGCGAAGGTATCATTAATAAATCATACTGCATTAATACAAAGATTTACAGGGAAATGAAGCCTAATGCCCGTAATCCTTTTAAATTTGTTTGGATATTTCAGTCTTACTTTTTTTTTGCAAATACGAATTCAAAATCAAAACGCCATGAAAAAATTTACAATTCCCGCATTGCTGGCTTTCCTGTTAAGCATCTCGTTCAGCCTCCATTCACAGGAGTATATTTCTTTTCCACCAGACCCGACTTCGGAATATCGGATTAACTACCAAAGCTGGAATCCGAATCCATGGGAAATCACTTATGGCTTTAGCCTTACATATTTTGAAGGTGACACCCTTGTTGGTAATACGTTATATCACATCAAATACAGCGATGTCGTTACACATTATTACCCTCCGGGAGGTGGGCCAATGCAATACAACGCTTATCATCACCTATTTGGAGGCGCTATGAGAACTGAAGGATCAAAAGTATGGTTTTGGTCAGGAATTGTTGCTCCTGAGCTTGTTTTTGACTATTCCTGGAATGTTGGAGATACTTTAGCCGAGTGCATGATATCTCAATACTGTGATGAACCCATTATCATCTCCTCGATCGATTCTATTCAAATCATGAACAGGTATCATTTAAGATACAATTTTGAGCCGGAATATCCTGAGGAAGGAATTACTTATTTCATTGAAGGTATTGGCCATGATTTTGGTATTTACCAGATAGGTTGCGCAAGACCTGATTTTGCCACCCAGTTAATATGCTATTCAGAAAATGGTGATCCGGTTTTTCCCGATACTTCAAATTGTGATTTACCAGTTGGGATTGAGACAAGAGATTTTGCCAAAAGTAATATCAAAATCTTCCCTAATCCTGCAAAAGCTTATATTACTTTGGAAACTAACACCGAAGTACAAAGTGATGTTACAATCCATACCTCTGACCTCACAGGCCGGAAATTATTAACAATTCCCTGGAGTTTAGATCAGGGAAATAATACTATCCGCTTAAATTTATCTTCCCTGAAACCCGGGTTATATTTTGTTACCATTTCCGGTAATAATCCCACCTCATTTGCTCAACAAAAACTCATTGTTAAATAAAAACTCTATTCTCATGAAAAAACTCATTACACTTTTACTGCTCACGATCACTACATTAGAAAATGCCCAGGAAATCGACTACTTTGCCAACAATCCGCAATGGAGAATGCACGTGACTTAACGTGTGTTTTTCTGTATGATCTTCCACAAAATTTGCAGTAGTCCTTATTTTTAATTAAAAATAGCTCCTTCAATAGCTGATAATGGTAGAATTTGAAATTATTCTTTGCTTCTACTCATTCGCTGATAGCTATTTGTAAATTTTGTGTGTAATAAAAATAAAAAAGACTGTAATATTGTGCTTTACAGTCTTTTAAAATTTTATCAAGTGATCCGGGCGGGATTCGAACCCACGACCCGCAGCTTAGAAGGCTGCTGCTCTATCCAGCTGAGCTACCGGACCATCAAATTTGCGGGCGCAAAAGTACGTATTATTTTTTGAGTATTGAAATGTCAAGGATAAATCTTTTCTGG
>CAYNDN010000738.1:0-2433 GCA_964395075.1 uncultured Lentimicrobiaceae bacterium
TGAAGGCTCCGTTGTGCTGCGGGCCGATCAGTCGGTTTCGGTGCAATACGTGGTAAATGTGATTGATGCTGTAAATAAGATCAACGAAAAATACGACACCAAACATAAAGTGATTATGGCCACAAGGCCGAATTAGGTGAGATGTTATTGATTATTTGCAGAGACGCACGGCCCTGCGTCTCAAATAACGGATAACATCGTGGACCATTGGGCAACCCTGAAAAAACATGATGAACGACAATAAATATAAAAAACATGGTGTGATCGGGACGGTGATTTTTCACGTGCTGATCCTGGTTGCATTGATTTTTCTGGCACTTCGCACACCACTCCCTCTGCCTGGTGAGGAGGGCGTAGAGGTTAGTTTGGGATATGATGTAACGGGCTCAGGGTTAACTCAACCCGAAAAGCTGCAACCCATTGAACAGGCTAAGCCAGAAATCCCAAAACCGCAACCCAAAGAGATCATCACCCAGGATGTGGAAGAAGCCCCCGCACTGGAAGAAGATCTCCCAGAAGAGGTAGTGACTGAAGAAGTTGTTGAGGAAGAAATTATTGAAGAAGAAATAAAGGAAGAACCAAAAGTTAATCCTGATGCTTTATATAAGCCCATGGAAAATAGTGAGGAAGAATCGGGCAACCAGGGTGCCGAATACAAACCTGCTGACCAAGGCAAAGAAACGGGATCCAACAAGAGTAAAAAGGAGGATGGCATGGCCGGAGAAGGTGACGGCATTTCATTCGACCTGGAAGGCCGCGGTTCCATTCATCTGCCAAAACCAGCCTATAATTCTCGCGAACAGGGTAGGGTAGTGGTGAAAATTTGGGTGAACAAACAAGGTAAAGTGATGCGAGTACAAACCGGCGTGAAAGGAACCACCATCACGGATACTCAGCTTCGTAAACTGGCTGAAGACGCCGCCAAAAAATCTGTTTTTACCCCTGACCCCAACGCAGGAGATTTCCAGATCGGAACGATTACCTACAACTTTATTATCAGAAATTAGGGTAATTTGGTGATATGATGGTTTGATGATATGGGGATGTGGGAATTTGAAGATTTGAAAATTTAAATGGCAAAAAATAGCTAAGCCCATTGTGACCAATTAATCCAGCCCCTCATCTTCTTTTGATTTTCCGGATTCGATTTTCTCTTCCAAAAGGAGTATCTCTTTTTCATCCACTTTATCAAACCATTCTTCCAGCTTTTTAGAAGCTTTTTGTTTCACTTCAGGCGTTATATGGTCTGCAACCTGGGATAAAACATAAAGCAACACAGCAATATCATCAGAAAAACCAAATGCAACAACCAGGTCAGGGATCAGGTCGGTGGGAAGGATGAAGTATCCCAAAGCGGCCATAATACCCGCCTTAGCCCGAACAGGCACCGAGCGTGATTCCATCAGGTAAAAAAGCAGCAAAGCAGAATAAACCACCTGAAGCCCAGCTTTTCGCGATGTTTTGGCAATCTTCTCCCAGAAGTCCCCTTCGGAAAAGTAGGCCTTAAAACCTTCAAGATTTATTTTGGGGTTAAATTTCATATTTTTTAGTCTACATATCCCAGCTTAAGCATATTGGATTTTCCGGGTTGATTTATGGGCATGTTAGAAATATGAACCAGTAAATCTCCGGTTTGCACAAGGCCACGTTTTTTCAACTCGCTTTTTAAATCCATGATGGTCTGGTCAGTGTGGATATACCGATCGAACATTACAGGTTTTACCCCCCAAATTATGTTAAGCCGACGCAATATTTTTTCGTTACTGGCAAAAGCAAAAATGGTTGTGTTGGGCCGATATGATGAGATTTTTGCCGTAGAATATCCTGATGAAGCCACAGATACAATGGCCTTTGCCTTGGCTTCGCGTGCCACATTGCAACCACTGTAAATGATCGAATCAGAGATAAACCGTGGATTGTTTTTGATAACCGGCTTGGTTTGCTTATGGTAAATTCCTTTGTAGCGTTCCACCTCATCGATGATCTTTTGCATGGTTTCAACCGTTTCCACAGGATAACTTCCCACCGAAGTTTCGCCGCTCAGCATCAGGGCATCGGCACCGTCCATCACAGAGTTGGCTACATCATTCACCTCGGCACGCGTTGGTCTGGGATTACTGAGCATGCCTTCCATCATTTGTGTGGCAATAATTACAGGCCTGGCATGTTCAAGACATTTTTTCACGAGTTCTTTCTGCACCATTGGCACATTTTGCAATGGAATTTCCACACCCAAATCTCCACGGGCAACCATAATACCATTGGCTGCCTCAACAATTGAATCCATATTTTTCACCGCCTCAGGTTTTTCAATCTTTGCGATGATTGGAATATCAATATTGGGGCTAATATTTTTTATCAGCGACCTTAATCCTTCAATATCGGCAGCCAACCGCACAAAAGAAAGTGCAATCCAGTCAATTTTATGGTTCA
>CAYNDN010000739.1:0-2432 GCA_964395075.1 uncultured Lentimicrobiaceae bacterium
GAGGGTGAACCGATAACCTACCGGAGATACCATATCAACACCTCGGAGGATCAACTGCTAAAAGTAAATTCAGGCGGCGATGCCATGCATGATTGCAACTATTTTGCCTCCAATGGAATTTCGCTGATGGAGTTAAAAACCGGGTTTGAAGATGATGTGGCCAATGATGTAAAGGTATTCCCAAATCCTGCATCTGATTACGTTAAAATAAATTTGGGTGACACCCGGGGGTCAGCCCGGCTGATTTTAAGCGATATTATAGGTAACGACATCATAATCACTACAACAAATTCTGCTGGATACACGCTTGATGTTTCCGGAATTGCCGAGGGTTGTTACATGCTTAGAATCTCAGTTGCCAACCAGATTTTCACCAAGAAAATAGTAATTCGAAAATAAAATTTGCAAGAGGAGGTCGAATTACTTCCGGTCTTCCCGGCGAAATGCCGGGAGGGCTTTTTTAACCGTTCTTTTTTTTCTGTAGTTTGTTCATGAAAAAGAAAAATGCAGGTAGGTGTTTTCACCCACCTGGGCGAAAACATAAGGTGAAATTCACCCACTTTTCTGATAAAGTTTTATCAGGTGTTTTTCACAAACAAAAATTATGAATTATATTCAGTTCTTTTTCAATACATTATAATAGAATGAAATCATTTTTTATGGTTTCGGTTAAGTTGGGCATAGTACTTGACAAAAGATTAAACGAAAACCAGTAATGATAAACAGTTCTTAAACATAATTTGAAAAGTACTACGATATAACCCCCTTAATACTGCTTTTTTTCTCATCACGACCCAGTCAGTACCCCAACCCCCCAACTTGGACAAGCTAAAACCAAGTGGGGGGTTACTTTAAAAAAGAGGGTAACCGGTTTTGGCTTATCCAAGTTGTAAGGCAAAATTTATAAGTTTGTGTTACCAAATTTGATAGCTGCTTTTTTTGGCCCTTTATGGTTGTTTTTTAAGAACGTATAAATTTTGTAAAATTAACTTACGACTCATATTTTGCAAAAGGTTGGCCAACATGAGTCGTAAATTACTAAACCAATTTTTAAAAAACAACCCTTTTTTTTATTTTGAAAATGATGAAAATTGAAAACAAAAAAGTGAAAGATTTGCCAGACAGTTCAGGAATACCTACTTTTAGCACTCAATATGGCCTACTGGATTGTTTGGCTTTTTTGTTCTTACCCCTTAAAATTGATTTTCATCAAAAAGTGATAAACCACAATTTTAAAAACCTAAATACTTATTGTTATGAAAAAGTTGATTTACACATGTTTTACATTTGCACTACTGGCATTTTTTTGTCAGGATATGATTGGTGCCCAAAGCGCAAATAGCAATGGAGATGATCCTTGTTATTTAAGTTCCCAAATATCAGCATTGGCTGATGATTTAACCCTTCCCGGTCATGGTTTTGACGGGGATAATCTTAAAAATTCAAAAGCTGAACAAATTAGTGCAGGTGCTGAATATTTTATGTTAACGGATGGCCAGATTACATTTGGTGAGGAAGGAGCCTATCCGGAATTACCACCAGATTTTTTTGGTCCGGGGTCTGAACCTTTCAACGGAACCATAGATTTTTTTGGTGCCAACTCTCAGGGGGCTACCCTGCCGGAGATTGACCTGCAGCTCGAAAGGCTTTTGGATATTATTTTTACCGATCCTTTGCCCGATTTGCAGCTTGTACCGATCGACATTCCAGTCTTAATGTTTCAGTCGGCAGAGCCTGTTACCGTAGAAATAGGCAGTGTTGATTCATTTTTTGATGTGTTTGTTGAAATCGAAATGCCAAAGCCCGATAACAGTTCGCAACTTATCGAGAAGCAGGACGACTGGGGAGGCGTTTTCTCAACCGCGATCACGTTTTATCCGCGATTCATTTTTACTGAAATTGACAACCCCTCAAATGTTGTCATTTTCAGTCCGCTGGAAATGGGTTTCGATGCCCTTACATTTACACAAGCTGATCCTTATGATTGGACACATTCACCCATCCCCAATTCTTTTGATCCTGTTGCCGGTGAAGATATGCTCCTGGAATCAGGCACATTAAACAATCTTTATTTACGCCCATTACTTGTTAGGAACGACAACTTTTTTGTTGCCATAGATGAAGAGGGGATTCCCGAAAACTGGCAAGGCAGTGGTTATAACGATGGGACCTGGTACGAGTATCCAAATTATGAATGGTGGAATGTTTGGTTTTACGACCATCCTGTTGACCAAAACCGCAAAAAAGTAATATCAGGAACCATGTTGGTTGAACCCAGAAACCCGGATTTACCCAGCTATGTTGAAGTAGTGTTTAACTGGTCCACAACAAATTGGCCGGGTTATCCCGAAGTTACACGTCCACCCCTGCCCGAAGATGTACAAAACCCATCTGTTGAGGATCTGCTGATTGGAAGGTCAGAGCCCCTCATT
>CAYNDN010000740.1:0-2426 GCA_964395075.1 uncultured Lentimicrobiaceae bacterium
GCGGCTTTGGCAAAGCCTACCAATTGAGCTAAAGAGAAGGAGGCCAATAGTTGGCACCAGCAGATAAAGCAGCTGAACTGGCGTTGATAGCAATAAAATGAGATGTTCCAGATTGATGTACCGAATTCCATGGAGATTGGATTTCAGGTGAATCCGGATTTTGCACCGGGCCGGATTTTACGCCAAAGTCGATTGTTCCACCGGTTTCGGTGTAAAGCAGATAACCTTTTCCTGGTTCAAGTATCGAAAGGCTATTGAACCCAAATTCAGGCCAGTATAAATTCTGAGTTGCAAACTCCCATAAAATCACACGGCCGGTAAATCCGCCAAGCAACGAGGTTGTAGAAACAGTTGTGCTTTTTAGCACCGGAATATACGACCAGCCCGGAGAGACATTAATCGTATTGGTTGATGGCACAGGACCACAGACCTGTAATGTGGCATCATCATTCATTTTTATTTTGTACCCTTCATACACATCCCAGTTTCCGATTGTGTTTGTGCCCTGGTCAGGCCAGTAATATTTACCGGAATCATTGATTAAAATCACGAGATCGTTAACAATGGCTGCAAACATCAACTCAACATCCGACGGGTCAGGTTGAAGCCAGGTGGAAACTCCCGACCAGCCCTGGAACAGTTGAAGCGTTTGGCAATAATAAGTAGTAAAAGTTTCAGGCCCGGCCCACACACTTGTGCTACCATCGGGGCAATTGGCGTGCACATACACATCATAGCCAGTACCGGAAGCCAAACCGTTAAGCAGGTAAGGATTACCAACATTGGAAATAACCGTTCCGGTTCCGGGAGCAAAACCAGCAGGGCCGTATTCCAGGTTCCATGATGATTCATTGCCACCTGGTGTCCAGCTTATTTCGGCAGAATTGGAATTGATGTTGTTTACTGCAAGATTTGACGGGGGGTTACAGTCATCATGACCAATATAAAAAGCGAGGTCGAATTCTTCCTGTGTGATTGGATTTTGCAACATATTCCAGGTTAAGGGGAGATAGGTTGGATACCCAAAATTCCATACTGCTGCATCGTTCCAGTGGTCGATACTTGTGTGCCATCCCAGTTCAATTTCGTCAAACATCGATTTCATGGTAATTCTCAACCAATAAATGGTTCCTTCCTCCTGCATGTAGGGATCGGGAATATCCTGGATATTCACTTTATATGTGATATAATGATCATCAATTAAATACAGTGGGTCTATGGGCGAATACCAGTTTTGTGGATGTTGAAAATACATTTGATTTGTCCACTCATCGCCATAAAAAGTCCTTTCCCAGAGTGGCGGATCTTCGGGCATGCTATAGCCAGTAGGACTTTGCGAGGCGGGTATATCAGCATGAATGCTTACATTAATCCATTCAACACAATATTCAAGGCCATCACCTGCCAAATCCCCTTTTGAAGATACCCAGAAATGGATGTTCTCTACCGGCCCTGATTCACCACATTGCCAGTCGTCGGCCAACACCTGTGTACTCTGTGTTGTGAAGTTCACATTCCAACCACCGAGATCAGGGTATTGGGCGAAGTGCATTTTGTGACTTACATTTTCATGAATGAATACCCTGTAATCTTCAACCTCGCCATCAGGAGCTTCTCCAATGAAGTCAAGCCCCTGCAATTCGCTCAACCTGAACCGTGCATAAGTAGCACCATTTTGTGCATCTGTCGGCACTGTAAATCCAAATATCTGGCTTCCGGTTGTTACAGGAAAGTCAACCATAAAATGATCATCCGGATCACCCCAGGAGCCATTTCCGTTAAAATCGATCCAGGCATTTACATATCCAAAACCAGTTACATTTATTTCAACCGTAGCAGTATTGCCAACCACCATAGAATTCAGGAATGTTATTCCATCTTCATCACTTTGGCCATCCAAATCATCCCCTCGTGCATAAAATTCAGGGTTTCCGTCCGGTTCACTGTCAATTCTATTTCCCAATTTCAAACCAGGTGAAATGAGGTGTTTTGCAGCATTGCTTGCATCAAGCGTTGGGAAACCTGGTTCAGGTGCATCGCCGTAGTCATATATTTGAACCGATGTTAATGTTGTAAAAGTTAACGGCCCTGCCCAGGTACTTACAATCCCATTTTCACAATTGGCTTGCAGATAGACATCATATGAAGTGTTGGGCGAAAGACCGTTTAATACAAATGAATTTCCAATGTTTGGAATCAAATTACCGGTTCCCTGAACAAATCCTGCCAGGCCATATTCCATGTTCCATGATGTTTCGCTGCCTCCGGGAGTCCATAAAATATTTGCAGATGAACCACTAAGTACCTGTGCTGTAAGATTTTTGGGGGAATTGCATTCATCAGGCTTTTCATACGGCCCCATATCAATCATACCATTCGAAATACGGTTGTTCCACACAATATCTGTTGATACAGCCGGTGGTATT
>CAYNDN010000741.1:0-2424 GCA_964395075.1 uncultured Lentimicrobiaceae bacterium
GGGAATTTGTTCTGAAAGATCAACCGGACCGTTGGCTGTAATCAGGATGTTATTTTCAATCCTGATACCGGTGTTCTCTTCGCGAATATAAAGTCCGGGTTCACAGGTAAATACCATTCCCGGCTCAAAGGCACGGTGTTTATCAAATACATCATGTACATCCATACCCAGATGATGGGCTGTTCCATGCATAAAGTATTTCTTTACAATTGGTTTTTCGGGATCCTGATTTCTCACCTCATGTTCCTTTAACAACCCTATGGCAATGAGTTCCTGCTCCACAAAACCAGCTACAACCTGATTGTAATTCTTAAGTGTGGTTCCCGCAACAAGTTGGGCTATGGCCTTTTTCTGTACCCTTAAAACAAGGTTGTACAGATCACGCTGCCGGCCCGAAAATTTTCCATTCACCGGAAATGTCCGGGAGATATCGGCGGCATAGTTTTTATATTCCGCACCAAAATCACAGAGCAAAAGTTCACCATCCTTACAGGCTTGCTCGTTCTTAGTGTAATGCAACACACATGCGTTTTTGCCCGACGCAACAATCGGGGCATAGGCCGGCCACCGCACTCCATTCATAGCAAATTCATGTTCCATTTCGGCCTGAATCTGAAATTCGTAAACGCCAGGTTCAACAAATTGCAGCATACGCTCAAAAGCTTTACCAGTGATATTTATGGTTTCCCTGATCAGTTGAACCTCTTCCTCTTTTTTTATCATGCGCAGTCCGGTTAATATCGGGGCTGTCCTTTCGGTCCGGTGAGCCGGAAACCGGTCTCTCACCATTTGGGCAAAGCGTAATTCTCTGGAAGGCACATCAGTTTTAAATTTGGGATATTCATTGCTGTTCAGGTAAACCCCATTGCTCCAGATCATCAATTCGTCGAAGGCAGCCTGAAAGCTGTCTAACCATTGTACATTTTCAATTCCTGAGATTTCGGAGGCCTCTTTTTTGGTGTATTTGTATCCTTCCCAGTTTGCAATTTTTTCGTTGGTTTCCTTCAGAAAAAGCACCTCACGCAAATTTGGGTCAGGATGATCGGGGGCAAGTATCAGGATACTCTCCTCCTGGTCAATTCCGGTAAGATAAAGGAAGTCGGAATTTTGCCGATACGGATAAAACTGATCACCGTTTCGTGGCATGCTGTCGTTTGAGTTAAAAACGGCAATATTTTGTGGTTTTAGCAGTGAAGAAAACTGCTTGCGATTTCCTAAATAAAAAGGCTTTTCAAATTTGTTCATATCAATCAGGTTGGATTTAATTTAAACACATTAAAAATAACAATAGTGGGGTGAATTTAGAATGATTTAAAACGAATTAAACCCTAAATTTGCTCAATTCATTACAAATGAAGATATTTTATTTATCGATTTATATTCTTTTCCAAAAAATTTGAAAATCTAAAATTTATGAGCACATCTACATTAAGGTACTCCTCCATCACCAAAAAAGTGATTATGGCGCTGGCGGGATTGTTCCTGATTACCTTTCTGTTTGTTCACCTTGGCATCAATCTCACGCTATTGATCCCGGAAGGAGAAAGCACACAGAAAAGGGAAATTTTCAACAGGGCAGCACATTTCATGGGGACATTTCCCCTGGTTAAGGTTTTTGAGGTCATTCTGTTTGGTGGGTTTATCATCCACATCATATATGGTCTGATCTTGCAAATTCAAAACTGGATGGCCAGGCCAACCCGCTACAAAATTGAAGGGTGGTCTCATACCTCCCCATTTTCAAAATTCATGATCCATACCGGGATCATCATTTTAATTTTCCTGGTTATTCACATGATGGATTTTTACATCAAAGCGAAGTTCCTTGGCGATGTTCAGGATGTAGTTTACGATGGCGAACATTTTCACGACCTGGGTGCGTTGGTGATTCTTAAATTTAAGGAACTCGGTTTTGTGATTGGATATATTGTTGCTTTTATCCTGCTGGCGTTTCATCTACACCACGCATTCCAGTCCGGTTTTCAATCGCTTGGACTTAACCACAGCAAATACACACCTTTTATCAAGGGTTTAAGTACTGTGATTTCAGTAGTGCTTGCTGTTGGTTTTACGGTAATTCCATTGGTTATTTATTTCAATTCAAGTTATTCAGTTTAAGCTACAGATAAACTATGGTTAAATTAGATGCAAAAATTCCAGAAGGCCCATTGGCCGAAAAATGGAGTAATCACAAGCAAAATATAAAACTTGTCAATCCGGCAAATAAGGCAAAACTTGATATAATTTTAGTAGGAACCGGACTTGCCGGAGCCGCAGCTGCCGCATCATTCGGCGAGTTGGGCTATAATGTAAAAGCATTCTGTTTTCAGGATTCGCCAAGACGGGCACACTCAGTTGCAGCCCAGGGGGGCATTAATGCCGCCAAGAATTACCGCAACGACGGAGATAGTGTTCACCGTTTGT
>CAYNDN010000742.1:0-2419 GCA_964395075.1 uncultured Lentimicrobiaceae bacterium
GTTCTGGCTGCGGCCCTCCCTGTTGAACCTGGATTTGAGGTCAATAAAATCAAATGGATAATTATCCTGATCACCCCATCTTTTTGGTGCTTCATAATGAGGCACGAAAGCCAGTTCGCCCTGGGCATCGTAATTACAAACCGACAACACATTGTCGATATCGGTATTGTGCTTGTCAGCATGGCCCTGCAATGCAGCCTTGAGTGTTTCACTGTAGAATTCAAATTTACCGCTTGCGGTTCCAAAATTGCCTCCCCAGTGGGTTTTAAATGCATAAGGGCCGGTGGTAACCACACCTTTTTCAAGGTATTCCTCCCAGCCACCCGCCAGGTTATCATAAGATGGTTTTGTTGCCATGCGCGTGGCAGCCAGCGTAAACTCCTCAGAGGTTGAAGGGGCTGCACCGGTTTCAGGATCGGCAAACTCATTGGTGTAATAATCGATCAGGTTTGAAAAGCCTTTTTCCTGAAGTTTTTGAGCAATAAGAAAGGGGATTTCAGTTTCGTCCACTTTCACATCATACAGCTTATTGGCAACCGGCTGCTGCAATGAAACTTCAGTGTGAAGATTGCCATGCACCTTAATATAAGCCAATTTTTCGGTGGTTGAGAAAGCGGCCGGTAAAACGATGTCGGCAAATTGGGTCATCTCGGAAGCATTGGTGGTGATATGCGCAAAGAACGGTAGCTGCGAAAGTGCGTCATACCAACGCTGGGGTTGCGTTCCGGAGAAGGGGAAGTTACACCAATATCCAATAGCTACTTTGATATCATAAGGATCAGCGGCCAGCATGGCATTGGGAACATTGTTGGTTACCACTCCTTTGCCGGAGGCTTTTTTCATGGAGGGCATTTCAAGATAACCACGCTGGTCGATCTTTGGATTGTCAAGCCCTGTATTGGCAATATCATCAAGATAAGATTCATAGTCAGGAATTCCGGCTGTTGAAGATGATACGCTGCGCAGCGGGCCACCATAATTATCAACGGATCCCAACAGGCCGTTGAGTGCATAAATGGCCATCGCGGTGTATGTTCCCTTAGGATTCATAACCGGACCGGGGCCATACCAAACAGAAACATTTGGTGCCTGAGCAGCCATTCCCTCAGCAATTTGTTCGATCACATTGCGGGATATCCCTGTGATTGCTGCGGCCCATTCGGGCGTTTTATCTTTTAGCTCAATATTCCACCATTTTACCAGGCCATTGGATTCTACTTCGTCAAAATCAGCCTCGTCAACCGGGGTGTTGGCTGCAAAAGCACTGGCTCCGTTTCCATTAAAATCACCCACAAATTCTTTATACCACAGGCCATTTACCAAAATATGATGCGCAATGGCGCCGGCCAGCGCACCATCCTGCCCGGGTTTTACGGGGAGCCATTGATCCGACATGGCTGCTGACGCTGTTAAAGCGGGATCGATGGTAACAACCGTGGCATTTTCCTTTAAATGAGGCCATTTGCTTATGGCATTGGGTACCTGCCTGTTGGAGCGGAAAGGATCCACACCCCATAATACGAGGTATTTGGTATTAAGCAAATCGTAATCGCGATAGCCCCAAAAAGCCTCGGTCCAGTAGGCACCGGCTTTTTCAGCTTCTGCACAAATCGAGCTGTGTGATATGCCGTTTGGAGATCCAAATATTTTGGGCATGGCTGAATAGATCACATCCCTGTTGTAGGAGTATCTGCCACGCAGCACCATAAACTTATGGGTTTCGTTGGCACTGCGCAACTCCATCATTTTTTCGGCAATGGTGTCTATGGCTTCGTCCCAGGTGATAGGAACAAACTGTGGGTCGATACCTTTACCCTTCAACGGATTTGTCCTTTTCATGGGGACTTTAACCCGGTCGGGGTCATACATTAATTTTGGGATCAGGTGTCCGCGGGGGCAGCAGTAGCCCGGATTGACCGATGAATGCTGATTACCGCGCACTTTCACAGCCCTGCCTTCCTGAACAAAAATCTCAACGGGGCACCAGGTGGTGCATCCCTGACAGGTTGAAGGCAGCCAGCTCCCGGTTAAAAGGTTGGGTTTTTCGGCAGATAATTGGCCAAAAACCTCCAGTGCGGGGTTAAAAGCTAAGGCTCCAAAACCAAGGAGTCCGGCAGTCTTTAAAAAATCTCTTCGTTTAACTTTCATTGTGAATTCCTTTTTATTAGTTACCTGTTTTTGCAATAATTCATCATGTTCAAAGGAATATATTTATGAAGCTCATTTTGCACAGTTATTGAGCAATTTGCCCAAAACACCCGGCCTGAATGTCAACCGATGCTTGACATATATCAACGCATAATTGATCCTTACCTGATGGTGGGTTTGGCTTGTGAAATGGAACCGTATAAAACATGTGCAGGCTCAGAAAAGAACTTTTCCATAAGCTGCCGGTGCTGGCTATTTTTGCAGTTTTAAA
>CAYNDN010000743.1:0-2417 GCA_964395075.1 uncultured Lentimicrobiaceae bacterium
AACATGAATTTCATTTAATCCCGTAATTTCAACATCAAAATTACCGGAAGGTTTCGCATTAATTAGGTCAGCAATCTCTTGTAAACTGTGTATTCTAGGAAAATCCATTTTTCAGTATCCAGTATTCAGTGTTCAGTATTCTGTAATCAGTATTTAGTAATTAGTGGTCAGTTTTCAATTAAGTTTAAATGGCAAACTGCGACTGTCAACTGCAAATTATTCCTTTACGCGTTCTTTATAGGTTCCTTTGTCTGTTTCAATTCGGATCTTATCGCCTTCATTTATAAACAAGGGAACATTTACTTCGTATCCTGTTTCAACTGTTGCCGGCTTTGTGGCGTTTGTTGCCGTATTTCCTTTTACTCCGGGCTCTGTATGCGTAACTTCTAAAACCACACTTGCAGGCATTTCAACAGATAGGGGTAAATTTGTTTCTGTATTTATAAGAACGGTTACTATTTCGCCTTCCTTTAATAAACCCGGCATGTCTAATGCTGCTTCCAAAAGCCTGATCTGGGTGTAATCCTGTTCGTTCATGAAATGGTAAAACTCACCATCGCTGTACAAGTATTGAAATTTATGGGTTTCTACCCTTACGTCATCAATTTTATGTCCTGCAGAAAACGTATTGTCAATTACTTTACCAGTAGTCACACTCTTCAATTTAGTTCTTACAAAGGCTGGTCCTTTTCCAGGTTTTACATGTAGAAATTCAATAATTTTAAAAATATCATGGTTGTACTTTATGCACAATCCGTTTCTGATATCACTTGTTGTTGCCATTTTTTATTCGTTAGTAGTTAGTAATTAGTCTCGATTATCAATATTAGATTACAATTCTTAAATCAACAATCATAAATCGACATTAATTAGAAAAATACCCTTTCATTATACCACGTTGGGAATCTCTTATAAATTGAAGTATTTCATCTCTCTCTGGCGTAGCTTCCATTTCGGCTTCAATAATAGAAACAGCCTGAGAATTGTTGTAATTTTTCTGATAAAGTATTCTATAAATATTTTGAATCTCTCTTATTTTTTCTGTGTCAAAGCCTCTGCGTCTAAGCCCTACGGAGTTTATACCTACATAGGACAAGGGTTCTCGGGCTGCCTTTACAAACGGCGGGACATCTTTTCGTACCAAAGAACCACCAGTCACAAAGGCGTGATTGCCAATACTGCAAAATTGTTGAACTGCAGCCATGCCAGCAAGCACAACATACTCTCCAACGGTGATGTGTCCTGCCAAAGTACTGTTATTTGAAAATATACAATTGTCTCCTACAATGCAATCGTGCGCAATATGACAATAGGCCATGATCCAGCAGTTTTTGCCAACTTTGGTTATATTCCTATCGCTAGTTCCTCTGTTGATGGTCACGCATTCTCTTATTGTAGTGCCATCATCTATTACAGTCGTGGTTTGTTCGTCACTAAATTTTTTGTCTTGTGGAATAGCCGAGATAACTGCGCCAGGGAAGATATTAACGTTTTTTCCAATTCTAGCGCCTTCCATGATGGTAACATTAGAGCCAATCCAGGATCCTTCACCTATAACGACATCGTTGTGGATTGTAGTAAAAGGTTCTATAACGACGTTTTTTGCAATCTTTGCTCCTGGGTGAACGTATGCAAGAGGTTGATTCATAATAGACTATTTTTGTTTTACAATTTGCGCCATTAGTTCAGCTTCGGAAGCTAATTTGCCATTAACATAAGTATAAGCTTGCATGTGGCAAATACCTCTTCGAATAGGTGTAATAAGTTCAAGTTTAAAAATAAGCGTATCCCCAGGCACGACCATTTGTTTAAATTTCACATTGTCCATTTTCATGAAAAAGGTGAGATAATTTTCCGGATCGGGAACCGTACTTAGCGCTAAAATTCCTCCTGTCTGTGCCATAGCTTCAACTTGTAGAACACCGGGCATTACAGGTTTTCCCGGGAAATGGCCGGCGAAAAACGGTTCGTTCAAATACCGTGATTACTGGTCAACATTATTGACACTCCCGGACATGCGGATTTTGGGGGACAGGTCGAGCGCGTTTTGAAGATGGCTGATGGAGCGTTGCTGCTTGTGGATGCCCAGGAGGGCCCCATGCCGCAAACATACTTTGTTCTCAAAAAAGCACTGTCGCTGAGCTTGCCGATTGTAGTTGTGGTCAACAAAATAGACAAACCCGCGGCGCGCCCTTCATGGGCAGTCGACCAGGTGTTCGATTTGTTTGTGAAGCTCCATTGTCCCGACCACCTGCTTGATTTTCCTATCGTGTATGCCTCGGCGAAGGACGGCTACGCGATGGATGAGGTCGAGCACGACAAGGTTGACATGAAACCGCTGTTTGAGCGGATCATTTCCTCTATCCCTTCCCCATCCGGAGACGAAGACGCCCCCTTGCAAATGCTGGTGAGCTCCA
>CAYNDN010000744.1:0-2413 GCA_964395075.1 uncultured Lentimicrobiaceae bacterium
AGTGCAACGGCCTTCAGCAGCTTTTTCTGGTTTTCGGTCATCAGGTTCAGGATGCTGAGATAATCAAACTTACGGTTTTCAAGAAATTTGATGGCCATGTCTTCAGCCATTTTCATGGTGAGCATTTTTTTGGTTTGCGAAAAGCAGATATTGCAGAGCATTTCAGTGTAGTAGGTATGAACTTCAGTAAAATCAAGAATAAAATCTACGGCATCAGGCTCGATTTTCTTTCCTCCTTTCTCAAAAGTTTCAATGATAAATGGATGATAAATTGCCGTGTTGATTTTCCCAAGAACCAGCACATCTGCAGATTGGTAAAACGGGCGTTTGGCTCCCAGAAACATCTCCTGCAAAATATGCCCGGTACTTCCGGAGAAAATGAAATTTACATTGTTTAAAGTTAGGATGTGCGATCGCAACATGGCCTCGGCTTTTTCGGGATAGCCGGCCACTTCCTGGAACTCATCAAAAGCTATCAGTACTTTTTTGTTCCTCTTCTCGAGGTAGGAGAAAATTTGTTCCAGTGATGTCGAGTAATGTTTCGGATTGATTTCCAGGCTGAACTTTGGTGTGCCATCCCTGTTGAAACTTACAGTAGGATTGAGGCCCTTCAATACCTGTTCGATACCCTTGAAAAGGTTACGCCTGTGAAATGTATCCAGCACCTTAACCGAAAGGTTCTGTATGAGATACTGCATGTTGCTGCTCGCAAACAAATCCACGTAAATCGTTTTCACCAGGCCTTCCTTTTCCAGTTGGTGAAACAAATGCCTGATCAGGAATGATTTACCCAGCCGTCGCGGGCTGTGTATCACTGTATTGATGCCATTGAATGCGTTGGATTCTAATAATTTAAGTTCGTTCTTGCGGTCGCAAAAATGTTCGGGATAGTAATTCAGACTGAAAGGATTGTATTTTTCCATTTAGCTTAGTTTCCGCAAAAGTACAATAATTGCATAAATAATGGAAATTTTATTACATAAATTATGTAACATTAAAAGTGTATAATTTATTACATAAAAGATGTAACATAATTTATGTAAGTTTCTATATTATGGAAAAAGAAAAATCAATCCTAAAAATTTACCGATGCTTCTTCAATTAATTTTATAAAATATGCTTTGCCGGATTCAAGGATTTGTAAAGAGTACACGCCCATTTCGGGCCAATAAACATTTACCCCTGCAATTTCGCTGATCACCATCAGATTATCGCCAAGCTGTGAAGCAATGGTTTCGATGGCCACATTTTGTGATGAAAGAACCGGTAGCAGATTCCATCCTGAGTGTAGCAAAATGGTTTTATCAGTCAGTGCTGACCCTGAAATCTCTAACTCTCGTGCCTCATTCATTTTAACGCGATAACCTGAATAGGTATTCCAGTTTCCCAGCGTATTGGTTTGGGCTTCCGGGTAGTAAAACCCTTCGTAATTATTGAGCAACACCAAATCATCAATTACCGGAAAAAAAAGCTCTTCAACATTTGCATTTGAGGGCAGCAGATAAGCAGAGATTCCACTCCATCCCTGTTTTAGGGTGATGACTTGTATTTCGGGAGCATTGCAATGATAAATATTGTCGAGCAATGCACGATATTTTGGTGCTTCGGCATACGGTGGGTTTTGGGTAAACTGGTTTTGCAAAACGCCCCAGCTGCCATACCTGCCACTGAACTGCGAAATAAACGAGAAGTTCATAAAAACCGAGGGTTCATCGGCTACAGCCCGCAATGTATCAATGATCCGGCAGTAAAGGTCGTACATACGCTCGTCGGTCTGTGCGGCCACCAGCGTGTCGTTGTAAGGTTGAATGCTGCCGAAAGGGTGCGGTGTAAAGTGCTGTCCGCCTTCATAATATACCATTCCGATACCTTCATCCTCAGCAATTTCTTTGTGGGTTTTCAGGTAGTAATCAAAATCGTTCTCCACTTCATAATTCGCCATTTCAAACACCTTTTCCACAGTAAGGTTTGCACCGTAATGGTTGAGCGTATCGCCGTTCAGCCCGATGTAGGCTGTGCCCGTGATGGCATCGGCTTCGCCGGGGGTGATGTGATCCAGGATGCGTTCCACAATATCGGGCCATCCCAGTTGTGCGCCCACCACCTTATAAAGCCGGTCCTCCTGTCCGCCAAAAACACCATTCCATATATCGAACACCGATTCGATTTTTGGACCCAGCCTTTCGGGCCAGGGCAGGTTTTGATCCAGCGAATCCAGCCCATAGTGTGCCTGATCGAACATCCAGTTCCACAGCTCGTTGGAATACTCCACATAGATTGTCAGGTTTGGATTCAGGTTATCCCGAAAAAGTGTGGCCAGGTTGGTGATGTAAGCATCGCTGGCCAGGTGTGGCAGACAAACCCAGGCATCGGCCTGTTTGTGGTTGCAGATTTCAATCATCCACTCATAAGG
>CAYNDN010000745.1:0-2410 GCA_964395075.1 uncultured Lentimicrobiaceae bacterium
ATGCGCTCACCGGAGGCTTTAAGTCAAACTAATCCCATACTGCATTACCCGAAAGTTTACGATTTGGGAAGCGCAGCAATTCGGAAACACGAAACACGAAATGCGGAACACGGAACAACAAACACTGAACCCTGAACAATCCAACAAAAACTCATCTTTCGTAATTGATAAAAATACCATACTTTTGTCGAATATATTCGATAATAATTGAAATATGAATAAAGACCTCATTAAGGTATTGATTGCTGAGTACCAGCAAAAAGTTGTTGAAATTGTTTTTCAGCAGCGTATTTACACCATCGAGAGCAGCCTTAATTATGTTTTTACCGGCTTGCGCCGTGCCGGAAAATCATTTATGATGTTTCAACAAATTCATCATTTGCTTAAATCAGGCCATGCCAAAGAGGAAATTTTGTACTTTAATTTTGAAGATGACAGGATTACATCGTTTACATCAGCCGACCTGGACCGGATAAAGATTTGCTATGAAGAAATGTACGACAGTAAACCGATTTTTTTCCTGGACGAAATACAGATTATTGACCAATGGGAGAAATTTGCCCGCCGTCTTGCCGATCAGGGATACCGGGTATTTGTTACCGGCAGCAATGCCAAAATGCTCAGTAGCGAAATTGCCACTACCCTTGGAGGCCGCTATGTAATTCAATACATTTATCCGTATGCTTTTACCGAATATTTAACCGGATTGGGTATTGATACCAGCGACAAAAATTTTATTTTTTACCACCGCAACAAAATAACCAAAGCCAACGAAGAATATTTTCGATTTGGCGGCTTACCCGAATTGCTAAATATTGGTGATAAAAGAGCATGGTTAAGCAACCTGTACCAAAAGATTTTTTTGGGCGACCTGATAACCCGCTACCAGATTCGCAATGCTTTCGCTTTGCAGGTGCTTATCCGCAAATTGGCCGAGAGTGTTAAACAGCCAACATCTTTCAACAGGCTTGCCCATGTGGTTTCATCATCGGGAAAAAAGATCAGCACAGATACCGTGATTGATTACCTTGATTACCTCATGGAATCGTGGCTGATATTCTCGATCGAAAATATATCAGCAAAGCTGGCCGACAAAATCGCCAATAAAAAATACTATTTTACCGACAACGGCATTCTCAACCTCTTTCTCTTCGACCCCCTGACCTCCCTGCTCGAAAACCAGGTGGCCATACAATTGCGGCGATTATACGGCGAAGAGGTCTATTTTTATCAGCGAAATATTGAGGTGGATTTCTATGTCCCCGCCAGTCAATTGGCTGTTCAGGTTTGTTACAGCCTTCAGGATATTCAAACCCGGGATCGGGAAGTTCAGGCATTGAAAAAGCTATCCGGGCAATTGGACGTAAAATTGATGTTGATCATCACCAAAGACGAAGAAGAAACCATCAGTGAAGCCGGTTTGACGATAGAAGTAGTGCCGGTTTGGAAATGGCTTTGTGGAATATAGCCTCAAAGAAAACAAGAATAAAACCAGCTATCCGGTGTTTGATATTTTGACCACTGGCGGGAATTTTTATTATAGATAATACCGGAGAATAATCCCAAGATAATTACTTATCTTACATATTTAATATTCAATGAAGAGATGAAACATGAATAATTGGTGAATCCCTTCAAAATCAGTTTAAGCTCGTTAACAAATAAATGCACAACGCGTTGAACATAATTCCATATTTATGTTGATTTTGTAGTGCATTTTATTCATAAGCTTTGACTTTAATCAAAACTACGAATAACAATGCTTACAAAAGTTTTTAGCCTCCTTTTTGTCTATTACGCCTTCATTATAAAAATGGAAACATTATTTCAAAAACAGCAAACCCTGCTTGCCAGGACTAATTTATCTTTCAAGCGGTACTTGTATGGCCGGTTTCCGTGGGATAGCTGCATGGCAGGGCTTATTGGTCCGTGGGGTGTAGGAAAAACCATCATGCTTTTCCAAATACATCAAAGAACAGAACCTCCCGGAGATGCTCTATGTTTCGGCAGACGATATTTATTTTTCGACTCACAGATTAATAGATGTAGCAGATCAATTTTATAAAAATTGGCGGAAAGCATCTTTTTATTGATGAAATCCACAAATACAAAGATTGGTCGGTTGATCTGAAAAATATGTATGATTTTTATCCCGGTTTGAAAGTCTACTTTACAGGTTCGTCTATTCTCGATATTCGCAAAGGAATGGCCGATTTGAGCCGTCGGGCACTGATGTTTTCCATGCAGGGCTTTTCATTCCGCGAATATTTAAAATTCAATCATGGCATAGATGCGCAAGTACATACCTTCGAAGATATCATCAGCAACAATATCACACTCCCCGAAAGTATTCAACACCCTTTACCCCTTTTTCGCGAATATTTGCAAGAGGGCTATTATCCAATGGCAA
>CAYNDN010000746.1:0-2409 GCA_964395075.1 uncultured Lentimicrobiaceae bacterium
GGCCTCTTAGGTAATGAAAAATAGGTGTTTTTACCCATAATGACCGTATGCCCGCTTGTAATTTCCTTAAACCTTTTTAAATCGCCCGGAACATAGGTTAAAAGTTCATTGTTCAAACCAATTCCATTATCTTCTGCAATAACCACTATGATTGATATATTCTTCATAATCTTCAATAAATACCAAAATGTTTATAAAATTAAGTTGTAAAGATAAAAGAAGAATTTTGGTATTTGAACCAATTGATTAAAACTAATCATTACTTTTGCGGCGAAATCATTTTTATGGATACTACAAGATATAAGGCACTGGTATTTTAAGGATTAGGAAAATCGTTTTTCTTAATTCACCCTCCATTATATGCATTATAAATTTAAATAATAAAAATATATTTCAATGATTTCAAAAAACATTATAAATAGATTTCCTAGCCCGAGTTTACGAGTTATTTGAATTTAGGCGCGTAACATGCACTTGCACAGATATATAAGCACGTGATTTCATTCCCCTAAATTGCAATATAGTCTTTCATTTTGAACAGCTCGAATAGCTTTTCCTGGATCTCGTCCATTTTTGTTAGTGTATGGGTCTTTCGTTCTTTTTTATTTCCCGGGCCTTTTTGTTTTGGGTAAATGTTGATTACCTGTTTGATCCCTTTTAAGGATTGATGGAGCCGCCCCAGGGACAGGTTGATATTTTCCTGCCTGGTTTTCATGATCATCAGCGACCTCATCAGTAGGGTAATGGTACAGTACAGGCCATGTACCTTAATTTTCTGATCGGTCCAATGATTTAGCGGCCACCAGCAACCTGTATTGCGATCTTTTGTTTCTTTAAATATATTCTCAATAACGTGTTGTCCATGGTAAGCCAGAATAATATCTTCTGTGTCCCAATCATGATTGTCAGTGAATAAGATTTTTTTGCCCAAGAGGGTATCCGTCAGGCTCGCAAACTGATCCCCATCCATAGCGTATTGTATCACAGGGGAGGCATTCTTCTCATGATAATCCACCTTGATCAACTGCTTCATGTATTGCCGTTTCAATATATCCTTTACATTCTTTTCAACAGATGCTTTGGTGGGTTTCTTGCCCCGGGTAATGAGCCCTGTCGCCCTATCGGTCAACCGACGGTTCAGTTCCGAGAGCTTTTCCTGGCATTTCTCAAGATCGTTATATAAAGTCTTGAGCTGATCGTCGTACAGGTTCTGGTTGAAGGTTACAACTATCGTTCTTGGCACCCCGTATATGTCTTTCTTTACACGGAAAGCCTTAATGTCCTCCAGTTGAGGATGCCCTGTTGTTTCAAAGCGCTCATCCATATTGGAAATTGAGGTCAGTTCGCAATGCTCGTTCAGTTTTAATGAACCAACAAAGTGAAAGGGGGATCGGTCTATCTCGCCAATAGCCTCCGGGGAATTATTCCCTTTATCAAACACGATGGTCATGGTTGATAACGGGGGAAGTTTGTCTTTGAAAGCAGCCTGAAAACCAGGAAGTATTTCTTTGAATTTTGTTGAATCATGTACATTGCCCTGGTACACATCGAAATATAATGGAAGGTGATGCTCCTTTGAGCAAAACAGTGCATAATTCACCTGGCGCAAATTTGACCTGCCCTGTTTGTTCTTTCCACGCTGGGGGAGGCTACAGCGCTGATTGAACGTGCTGATGAATGTATAGAAATTGGTTTCATCAAAGGTAATATTCGATAAATTGATTTGAGCGGATGACAATGCGCCGTTCAGTACCTCCAGCCATAAAGGTGTGATCTTCTCTTCCGGGATCAGGTTCATGTGATCCCAGAAACGCTGTGAAGATAGTTGTTCTTTCTTGATGCCCGAGAAATGGTCCAACAATACAGTGTTTTGAAACCACGACCACATACTTCGCTTGCTTACAGCCTCCAGTCCTCGGTTTATGGCTGCGATTAACAGGTAATTGCCTATACTGAGCCCTTGTTTCCTTTTAGGGAGCATACGGTCAGCTTTTTCGACTAACTGGATCTGCTTTGCTAATGAAAGGTAGGATGCTACACCTCCCAGCTCAAATAGTACAGCGTGATCTGGAATAGTTGGGTTGCCCTCAACCGCACCCATGATATTATCAATGGTACCAAGGTATTTCTGCCATTCCCGGCGTGATTTTCCGTCCTTCCAGACCCTGTGCTCGGCATAGTAGTAGGTCTTTCCATTTATCTTCTTACGTGTGATATAAGCCATAACAAGCTATATTTATTATTTAGGGTGCATGTTACGAATAATATCAATACAAACCCTTTATAATAATAGGTTTTTATCAACAATTTATAAAGGTTAAATTAGGGGGCAGGATTGAAAGGGCTTAATCAATTGTTTATCTGTCAATTAGCTTATTGTCTATGTTATAACTCGTAAACTCGGGCTAG
>CAYNDN010000747.1:0-2407 GCA_964395075.1 uncultured Lentimicrobiaceae bacterium
ATGCCGGCACCGAGTTTTGCGTAAGGAGCCAGGTCTGCTGCTACCTGTAATAAGATTGCTAATAATTCCATAGTAATGAAGTATTAAAATTTGAAATATTGATGATTCTTTTGTTGATATTATAATTGTTTGAAATTTAATTTAGTGATGCTCTTCTATTGCCATACCAAAATACAATGCCGATAACAGGGTAAAAACGTAAGCCTGGATAAATGCAACCAGCAACTCCAGAAAATTCATAAAAATGGCAAAGGCAACTGAGAGTATTGAAACACCATATCCCAGTCCTGCGTGTAACTCACCAAATATGAAAATCAGGCTGATAAATCCAAGCAGTATAATGTGCCCTGCTGTGATGTTGGCAAAAAGACGCACCATCAACACAAATGGTTTTGTTAATACGCCAATTAACTCTACAACAGGCATCAAGGGAATTGGAACTTTAAGCCACCAGGGCACGCCGGGCGTATTGATGATATGCATCCAGTAAACTTTGTTTCCACTAAATGTGGTTATAATAAACGTGAAAAGTGCCAAAACCATGGTAACCGCAATGTTACCGGTTACATTTGCCCCTCCCGGGAAAACAGGAACCAAACCCATCAGGTTGTTCAGGAAAATAAAAAAGAAAAGTGTGAGCAGGTAAGGCATGTACTGCTCATATTTTTTTTCGCCAATAGAGTCTTTGGCAATGTCGTCGCGGATAAAAATGATAAGCGGTTCAAGCAACGACTGGAGGCCTTTTGGAGATTCGCCCTGACGACGACGATACGATTTGGCTATGGAGATAAAAATCCAACTCATCAAAATCATGCTGAGAAAAATCGCCAATACATTTTTAGTAATCGAAAAATCAAGTGGGAGCTCCTGGTCAGCATCATGAACAATAACATGGTCATCCAAAAAACGATTGTGCAATACCCTGACAATTTTTCCTTTATGATCTCCTTCGTGTGCAAGACCAAATCCCTTGTACTGATCATGGCCATGATGAAATTTGCTTGACATAAACACGTGAAGTTGGCCGTTGTGCAATAAAATAACAGGAAGCGGAACGGTTAGGTGGAAATCGCCATAAGATAAAATGTGCCATTCGTGTGCATCAATAATATGTCCCACAATCATTTCTCCGGCCTTAAACTCTTCCTCCATAACTTCCTCTTCCCATGAATTGCCGTTGTCTTTGTTATGTTTTTTAGGATGGTCTGTATTGATAGCCAAAACCTGCATCACCAGGAAAATAGTAATGGCCGAGAAAAGAAAAATATTTCTGAAAACACCTGATTTTTTATTTGAAGGCTTCTTCATGTTTTTCGTTTCCAATGTTTATTCTGCGAGCACCAGCATTTTATTGTTCAACACCTCAAGCACACCGCCTTTTATTTTAAAGGATTCTTCGGAATCATCTTCGAACTTAAGCCTGATATCCCCGGCTCTTAAAGCCGAAATCATCGGCGCGTGATTATTCAGCACCTCGAATGAACCATCAAGCCCGGGAAACTGAGCCAGTTTGGCATCTCCTGAATATAATTCCTTATCCGGTGTAATGATTTGTACTTTCATGGATTAAGTATGTGCTGTTAACCTATTCATTATCTTCGGCCAGGATTTTCTTGCCTTTTTCAATGGCTTCATCGATGGTACCCACAAGGTTAAATGCAGCTTCGGGATATTCATCTACTTCACCATCCAGGATCATATTAAAACCTTTGATTGTATCTTCGATGGAAACGATGGTTCCGGGAATGCCTGTAAACTGTTCTGCAACATGGAACGGCTGTGATAGGAACCGCTGAACGCGTCTGGCGCGGTGAACCACCTGTTTATCTTCTTCCGAAAGTTCGTCCATACCAAGGATAGCAATAATATCCTGGAGGTCTTTATACCGCTGGAGTATCAACTTCACACGCTGTGCAGTGAAATAATGATCTTCGCCAACCACCTCCGGCGACAAAATTCTTGAAGTGGAATCAAGCGGGTCAACGGCCGGATAAATACCCAGCTCAGCAATTTTACGATTCAAAACTGTTGTTGCATCAAGGTGAGCAAAAGTGGTAGCAGGAGCGGGGTCGGTAAGGTCATCTGCAGGAACATAAATGGCCTGAACCGATGTAATCGATCCACGCTTGGTTGAAGTAATCCTTTCCTGCATCAATCCCATTTCTGTGGCGAGCGTTGGCTGATACCCTACCGCAGAGGGCATCCTGCCAAGCAGAGCCGATACCTCTGAACCGGCTTGTGTAAACCGGAAAATGTTATCAATAAAGAACAGAATGTCACGCCCACCTGATTTTTCATCGCCATCGCGGAAATATTCAGCAAGTGTAAGTCCTGAAAGGGCAACACGGGCACGTGCTCCGGGAGGTTCGTTCATCTGTCCGAATACCAGTGTAGCTTGTGATTGCCC
>CAYNDN010000748.1:0-1278 GCA_964395075.1 uncultured Lentimicrobiaceae bacterium
ATGACCACAGACTACATCTATCCGCGAAAATTCGTTTGATCCGTGTCATCCGCGTTCCAAAAACAATAATAATCGGGATGTAAAGACGCACGGCCGTGCGTCTCAACATTCCATAAAAACAATAACATGAAAAACTTCATCAAAACAGCAGCAACACTTTTCACAATGCCGGGCTTTGCCCGAGCATGCTTGATGCTTTACATCGGCATCACACTATTAACCATCAATCTCTCCGCCCAGACGCCTCCCCCACCCAACAACGGCGGCGGCAATCCCGGCAGCGGCAACACCCCCGTTGGCGGCGGCGCACCCATCGCAGGTGGCATCGGGATTTTGCTGGCATTGGGCGCAGCTTACGGCGGAAAGAAGGTGTATGATTTCAAAAAGAAAAAGCTGGCTGAATAAACCCCGGAAACTTGCGTCATGACCTCAAAATTTCGTACCTCGGCCATGGCTTTGGCCCTGCATGGCCGGCTTCGACGAATTCCTGGCCAAACCCGTAAGCAAAGACGCAATATGCACATTACTGAACAGAATAAATATTAAAACGACTTAAACAATAAAAATTAAAGATGATGAAAAAATCTACTTTTTTAACAGGATTAATGATGGCAACGATGCTGATGGTATCGGGAAATCTGTTAGCAGACAGCTACGAAGTTAACAGGAATGCTGATGATAGTAATTCCGGAAGCCTTCGATGGGCTATCAATCAGGCGAACAGCAACCCCGGCACTGATGATATTTATTTTAGCCTTGGAACCTCAAATACAATAACCCTTAGTTCAGTCCTGCCTGATTTTACAGAAGATCTCAGCATTGATGGCGCCAATGGCACCGATGATAATGTAATTATCATGGGAGGTGGCGCTGGCAGTGACTTCCATTGTTTTAAATTTACTAACGATGATGGAGCCGTTAAAACGCTTAGTAATTTAACCATATCCTCCTTTGAAAGATCATACCCTGGAGCGGCAATATTTAACCAGTTTTCTTCAACCCTTTACTTAACAAATTGCACTTTTACAAATAACAAAGCGAATGGTGGTTACAATGGAGGTGCCTTAGCGAGTTATAATTACGATAGTAAGGTTTACATTGATGGATGTACATTCACGGGGAACAGCGCAAGCGGTATTGGCAGTGTCTTTTTTAATTCTAATTCTAGCGATGTTTTTGAAATTAGTAATTCAACAATTACCGCCAATGAGGGGGATGCAGTTTATAATGGAGCAAGAAATCATGCTATGAAAATAACCGACTGCACAATAACGGGTA
>CAYNDN010000748.1:1288-2407 GCA_964395075.1 uncultured Lentimicrobiaceae bacterium
AAATGGCATTAGAAATGCAAATCGTGGCAAAATTGATTTATATGGCACAAACAATATTGACGCTGTACGCAATGGAGGGCTCATGAATAATTATGGAACTTTAAACAGTGAATCACTAAACAATCATTACTTTTACGATGGTGATCATGCTTATTTTACCAATAAAACAGGAGCCTTGCTCACCATTGCTCCCGGAGGTCTCATTATTAATGAGAATATTGCTCAGGATTTCTTGATAAATGAAAGCGGTGCCACGCTTACACTTTCTGCCGGCGCTTCATTGCTGGATGAGGAGAACTTCACCAACAATGGCATTGTAAACGTAAAGCAATCCCTGGCCAATGATGGCAACTGGCACCTGATAGCCATGCCCAATAGCAATACCAAAGCCGAGAAATTCATGGGTATGTACCTTCAACAATGGGACGAACCCTCGACTATCTGGGAAGATATCATTGATCCGCAGACCGCTTTGACACCGGTAAAAGGCTACAGCTTGTTTGTAGAGGAAAGCACAAAGATTGAGTTTACCTATACAGGTACACCCAATACCGGCGAATTAAGCATTCTGCCGACTGCCAGCGGCTCTGGAGATCACGAAGGGATGAATCTTTTAGGCAATCCTTATCCCTCCTACTTAGACTGGGACGCAGTGGCATCAGGGTATGACTTTGGCGCAAAATACACCTGGAACGGTACAGCTTATGAAAGCTACAACCATTACACTGGGGCCGGATCAGGATCGCAGTATGTAGCACCCATGGAAGGTTTTTTCTATTATAGTGAGTGGGGTGTAAATGACTTCATCGTGAGAGACGGTGACCGATGTCATAACGGAGGAGGATCCAAAAAGCAGGCAAAAATCAACAATGGGCTTGTACTGGCTGCCTCAAACGGAAATTACCAGGATAAACTCTGGCTGGTTTTCAACCAAGAGGCCAATGAAAACTTCGAGCTGCAGCGCGATGCCTGGAAACTGCTTTCGGGCACACCCGGCCTCTCACAGCTCTGGTCGGAAAGCCCCGATGGCAAACTCTCCATCGACGTGCGCCCCGAAACTCCAACCATCCAGCTCGGCTTCACCAACGATGAGGCCGGCTTCTACAGCATCAGCCTCAA